>CANTHI010000151.1 GCA_947653505.1 uncultured Eubacterium sp. | reverse complement strand
TCTTTTCTTTTTTTCATTTTTCTATCATTCTCTGTTGTTTTCTGTTACTTCTTTTCTTTTTTATTTTTCTATCATTCTCTGTTGTTTTCTGTTACTTCTTTTCTTTTTTTCATTTTTCTATCATTCTCCGTTGTTTTCCGCTTCTTCTTTTCTATTTTTCTATTTTTCCATCATTCTCTGCCGTTTTCAGAGCTATCCCTTCTAAAATACCCTGCTGTTTTCAGAAGCATCTTTTTTTAATCTTCTGCCGTTTTCGTTCCTTCTTTTTTAAAATTCTCCACTGTTTTCCGTTTCATTTTTTCTAAAATCCTCTATCGCCTGCTTTCCTGATGCTGCTTCATCACGGGCATTCTGCATATCTACGGCCAGCACCTGCTCATATCCCAGACCGTTCACCGTATCCTGCATATCATTTAACAGTCTGTCAAACTCTGCCTCATTTTCTGCAAATACCATCTTCCACGAACGGTCAATAATAACTTCCCTGCACTGGCTTCGCAGAACCGTAATATCCGTATCTTCTTCCGGAGCAATATAAGAGGTTCCGGGTGCAACCGCCAGCGCATTCCTGGATTTTAAAAATTCAATGCTTGTCTTCGCGCCACCCGCATAGTTCTGCCAGTCCAGATCCACCGGTGTATCATTTTGTTCCAATACCGAAGACCACATGACCGTCATATAAGGTTCCTTCGTTTTGGGATCAATGTCAACCGGGGAAAGTGCCTTAAAATTCAGCGCCGGAATGCCATCCCTAAAGGAGCCTGCGTCTGCCCCGCCCCACTCTGCCGGAACCGGAATATCTTCATGCAGCGCCTGCTGCCCAAATTCTGTATACACAGGCCTTCCATCCCGCATTTCCCACGCAAGTCCTTCCGGTCCGCCTGAACCTGCAGACTGCCCGGCAATCTCCATTCCTTCCGGAGAATACAGCCAGTCTATAAAATCTGCCAGCCTCTGCGGATCTTTTGCCTGACTGCCGATTGCTATAACAAGTCTTGCATTTCCTTCCGGATAACAGCCGTTCGAAAAACACTGCATGTCTTCGATCATAGCCGGATAAAATCCCTTGCCAAGCTCTTTATGCGTCCTGCCCTGTACCGGATCTGTCTCATGATTATACAAATCCCGTCCCTGCCAGGACCAGATGGAGGTTAAGATCTGCCCGTCCCGGTATTTATCGGATAGTGTATCATAATTCTGCTGCACAGACTCCGGATCGACCAGCCCCTCCTGATTTGCCGCAAATAAAAAACGCAGCGCCCGTATATATTGCCCTTTCTCATCCAGAATATCCTGTATCTCCCCGCCATCTGCACGGATGAGCGTAAATCCAAGCTCATTGTATCCATATAAAGAAGCATAGTTTTTCGCACACATCATCATATTTCCATCCCAGTCCTTAAACATGGAAATCGCATATGTCTTCTTTCCGCTGTCGCTTTCCGGTATCTGGTTTTGCAGCTGCTTCATGACACCAATCCAGTCTTCCAGCGTCTCCATTTTAGGATATCCCGCCTGTTTGTAGGCATCCCAGCGCACAAATGGCACAACAAGCGGATCTATCCCGTCGTTAGATACTTCCGGTGACTGGCTGGAAATTTCACTTGGAATCGCATAGATGCCTTCCTGTCCTGCATGGGTATTCATCTTTGCAATCGCTGTCTCATAATTTTTCAGAACGTCTTTGCCTTGCAATAACTCCGTCATATCCATCAGCAGTCCGGCTTTTACCATATTCCGGAAACGTCCGCCCTCTGTACCGGATATAATCAGATCTCCCAGATTTCCTGCCGTAAACCGCGTCTCAAACAGATTCTCGCCGCCTGCTACATTGGGGGCAATAATGTTAAGCTCCATATTAAATTTATCTTTTACTATTTTTGCAAACCATCCGGACTGGGTTCCCTGATTGTTTGCAACCGGGTCAAACACATCTATGGTAATAAATTCCTCATAAGTACTGCTTTTCTTTCCGGCAGTCTGACTGTCGTCCGGAACATCTTTTAATTTTCTGCCATCACCAGTCAGGCCACAGCCTGCCAAAACAGCTCCCGCTGCCAGTGCAACCGATAAAAATATGCCAGCCATTCTCTTTTTCATAATACTTCCTCTCGTATACGTGAAATATCATTATTCAGATGGTCAATATGAAAGTTATTTTTTATTGTAACATATCTTTTTCTTATCTGATACCTGTAAAATCGGTCAGAAAAAGCAGCAGAAAACAGTGAAATGCAGTGGTTTATTTCATGTGTTACATTGTGGCTATGCGGACGCCGCCTCCCATCCGGCGTCCGCATAGCTGCCAGGGCTTCTTACAAATCTGTAAGAACTTTGTAAGCTCCACCGCTACCAATTTCCTGCCAAATGTATTATTCTAAAACATATCCGTAACATCCGCAGACTCATCCGGCATAACTGTTTTTCAGCTCACAAGGAGGTTAACAACAATGCATACGATTCTAAAACTGGAACACATTCAAAAATACTACGGCAGCGAGGGCACGATCACAAAAGCGATCAGAGACATCAGCTTTTCTGTCACGAAAGGCGAATTTTTAGCCATTATGGGATCGTCCGGCTCTGGCAAAACAACGCTTTTGAACTGCATTTCTGCCATTGACACGATCAGCGCCGGACATATCTGGCTGGAGGATACCGATATCGCACAGCTTCCTCCACGATTACTGGCACGGTTTCGCAGGGAAAATCTGGGCTTTATTTTTCAGGATTTTCATCTGCTGGATACGCTGACAATTTCTGAAAATATCGCGCTGGCGCTGGCGATTAACAAGGTGCCCGCAAAGGATGTGGAACCGCGCGTAGCCGCAATGGCTGCCAGCCTGAATATCAGCGATATTTTAAGTAAATATCCATATCAGGTATCTGGCGGGCAGAAGCAGCGCTGTGCCTGTGCCAGAGCTCTGATCCATCAACCGCGGCTGCTGCTGGCTGATGAACCGACGGGCGCGCTCGACAGCCATTCTTCCCAGATGCTGCTCTCCACGATGCAGGGCATCCATCAGGATTTTGAAGCGACGATACTCATGGTTACGCACGATGCTTTTTCCGCCAGCTACGCGCAGCGTATCCTGTTTCTGCAGGATGGGGAGATTTTTACGGAGCTGCAGAAAGGAACTGACAGCAGGCGTATATTTTTTGATAAAATATTAAGTGTTCTGACAACCATCGGAGGAGGACAGGCTCATGTATACAAAACTGATTTTTAAAAATGCAAAACGTTCCATAAAAGATTACCTGATCTATCTTGTTACCATGACGATCTGTGTGACACTGTTTTATGCCTTTTTGTCTATATCCAGCGCTTATTACCATCCCGCCATCGGAGCTGCCTATGATCTTTCGATGCTGGGTGACAGTATGAAACTTGCCATCTGTACAATCGCGCTTCTGCTTATTTTTCTGATCCGCTATGTAAACCGCTATATGCTGATCCAGAGGCAGAAGGAATTTGCGGTTCAGGCAGTGCTGGGGATGGAGCAGCGCATAACCGGATGGCTGTTTTTCGCGGAAACACTCGTAATGGGCGCCATATCGGTCGTGTCCGGGATCCTTTTGGGCATGGTCTGCTCCCAGTTTATAACCGCCATGCTGCTTGCTGACTATGGACAGCCTTTTCAGTTTACCTGGATGCTGTTTCCGGATACTGTTTTCCTTACGACCGTTTTTTTTGCCTGTTGTTTTATATTTGCAGGTATTTTCAATATCCGTTCCATACAGAAAATAAAAATTGCCGATATGTTTACTGCCAGTCAGCAGAACGAACCAGCGCTTTCCAAAAGCCGCTTTATGCACATACTGACTATTTTCTACCTGATGCTGCTCGCATATATGGTATTCAATGGTTTTCAGATGATTACCTGCTATTTTGACCGCCGGTTTGCCCTGCCGGTACATCTGCTGTTTTACGCACTCATCCTTCTGCCTGCGCTCGGCATCCTATGGCCTCTGCTCTGGCTGGTTCTGCGCAAACCTGGAAAAAAACGGGCTGCATCTTCCAGACTGACTACATTTCCTTCTCTCATCGCCATAGAAACCGGATTCACACTGCTGACCGCCATCAGCGCAGCCATTGTGCCGGATATGAAGAGCAGATATCTGCTTTCTTATGGCAGCGGCGTTATGAAGCAGTACCTGACATTCCTGACCGGAAACGTCCTCTTTCTGATCTGCGAACTGCTGTACCTGACCAGCAGGGCGATCGCATTCTGGAAAGATCAGTCGCCAGAACACCGTTACAAAGATGAAAACCTCTTTTTTTTCGGACAGATTCTGTCCAGGCTGGTGATTCATACAAAATCCATGATGCTGATCTGCAGCACGCTTGTATTGTCAGTGTTTTTATTTCTTGCCGCTCCGGTCCTGACCGCATGGAGTCTGGGTTATCTTGATGCACGTTCCAGATATGACGTGCAGATTTCCTCGGAGTATCGCCGGATCTATGACGAAAAAGACCTTCCGGACAGTAACTATCCGGACAATATCTATCCGGCCGTTTCAGATTTTTTCGAAGACTCCGGCATCCGGGCAGCCTCTGACCATACGTTTTACATGTACCTGCCAGAGCGGACCCAGTTTCGCAACCGGATCAAATGGGAATTTCCGGTTCTGGCCATTTCACTCAGCGATTATAATGCCATACGGCAGATGAATGGCTATGAACCGGTCTCTTTAAAAGAAAATACATTTACTACCCAGTGGCAGTCCATTGCCACAGACGATCAGAAGGAAGCATTTTTAAGCAGCCATCAGCAGCTGTCTACGGACGGAGGTACGGTAACGCTGGCAGATCATGCCTGTTATGACGCAGCGATCGGGGAAGATGTGTATAACTATTACACAGACGTCATCTATGTACTTCCAGACCAGATCTGCCGGCAGCTGTGCGGCGTAAACCTCTGCCGGTATATCCAGACCGCAGAGCCGCTTTCCTTTGCGGACGCGCAGGCACTGGAGAGCTTCTTTCTCCAGACATATCCGGATGAAACGGATGATGGAGCCACAGCTTCCAAAGACGGCATCCGGTATATCCTCCGCCTTCATACACTTGAAGTCAACAGCATCCTGGCCACAAATTTTGTATTAAAAGCAGGTATGATCTACGCAGCGGTCACGCTGATGGTCGTCTGCCTTACGATACTTTCGCTGCAGCAGCTTATGGACGCCTCCCGGTCCCGGTACCGTTTTCACGTACTGCATGAACTGGGCGTCGAAGACAACCATATCCAGCGTCTTATTTTCAGACAGTTAGGCATGTGGTTTGGCATTCCTGTCATGCTGGCTATTTTGATCTGCATCGTCACGACCACAAGCTTTCTGCAGACGATCTCCGCGGAAATTACAGCCTATATTGGCATACCGGCTTTGCTGGAGCAGCTTGGAATCACGATCAGTATCCTTATAATGCTGCTGGTCTGCTACTTTATCAGCACCTGGATCCTGTTCCGGCATTCTATCTCCAGATGATCCGGACTTTTTCATTTCCTTTCTCAAAAAACACATAAATCACAAACTTCCATGCTATGATACAAACCGGAGGTGTTATCATGCAAAAAATCATGATCGTTGAAGATGATCCGGATATTCAGGAGCTGCTGCAGAACTTTCTGCAGGAAGCCGGTTATGCGGTAACTGCCGCTGGCGATGGCATGGAAGCTGTGGCGCTGTTTGAAAAACATACGTTTGATCTGATTGTGCTGGACATTCTGCTCCCTAAAATCAACGGATTTTCCGTCTGTGAATGGATCCGCAGGCAGTCCCAGATCCCGATTATCATGCTGACGGCTCTAAGCAGTGAGGAGGAGCAGATCCGTGGTCTGGATCTGCTTGTGGATGATTATATTACCAAACCGTTTTCCATGCCCGTCCTGATCCGCAAAATCGCTGCCGTGCTGCGGCGGAGCACCCGTCTGCCATCGGATACACCCGCCACCATCTCCTATCAGAACCTGCAGCTGGATCTGGATGGCTTTACCGCTTCGGTAGACGGGCAGACTTATGAGCTTACCCAGCGGGAATTTGAGATTCTGCGCGAGCTTCTTACCCATCAGGGCCGCGTTCTGACCAGACAGAATCTGCTGGACAGGCTCTGGAAATATGATTTTTACGGAGATGAACGCGTTGTGGATACGCATATTAAAAATTTGCGTAAAAAGCTCGGCATTCATTTTATCCATACAGTCAGAGGGGCGGGATATAAAATTGAAAAAGAAACTGACTGACAGCCTGTTTACCAAAGTATTTCTCCTGACATTGTTTCTGCTGCTGTGTACCTGTATGCTCGTCTACGGACTGCTTGCCTGGCTGATGCCAAAGACATATTCGGACCGTCTGAGCGCTTCTTTGGATGCGCAGGCGCACAGCCTGATCGCAGAGCTGGAGCAGGTATCATTTTCAGACAGCGGCGGACTGTTCGCGCAGTTTCTTCAGAATCCGGAGATCAGCAGTCTGGAGCTGTATGCAGATAACGGAAACCTGATTTCCCTGCCGCAGGTCCGTTCAGACGCTTCCTGCGCCGTCATGGAACAGACGCAAAATTCAGCCTGCGCCGTCAGTGAGAATGCATATGATACTCTGCAGCAGGAGCCTGTACTCGCAAACAGCTACTATGTTTCATTCGCAGACGACCGTGCACGTTATCTGCTGATCATCTGCGGCACTGCAGAACAGATCGCACAGCTGCAGCATACGTTCGTGCGCATTCTGCCTCTTCTGCTCCTGCTCTGCCCTGCCGCTGCACTGCTGACCGCACTGCTGTACGCGCATATTCTTACAAAGCCAGTCCTGAGACTCTGCCAGATTTCCAGAAAAATGTCCTATCTCGAATTTGACTGGCAGCCGCAGCATAACCGCCGGGACGAGCTGGGCATCCTGGAAAACAATCTGCACGGGTTGTCCTTACGGCTTGCCCGCGCGCTCACAGAACTGAAAACAGCGAATGACAGACTGACCGAAGATATCGCACATGAAAAAGCGCTGGAACAGGCACGGACAGACTTTTTTTCCGCCGTCTCCCATGAATTAAAAACACCCGTCACCGTCATAAAAGGACAGCTGGAAGGTATGCTGCTGGACATCGGAGCTTATAAAAACCATAAAAAATATCTGGCAAAATCACTGGAAACGGCTGGCACACTGGAGCATATGGTACAGGAAATCGTAACCATCTCCCGGCTGGAAGCCGCAAACGCCCGCTTTCCGATGCAGCTCTTTCCATGTGCCCCGCTGATCCGCAGCTATCTGAATACGGTTGAGGACCTGATTGCGAAAAAAGGACTGGAACTGTCCTGCGAGCTTGCGCCGGATGCCTGCATCTATGCAAATAAGCTGCTGATGGAAAAAGTATTTTCAAATCTGATTGGCAATGCCATCCAGTATGCGCCGCCAGGCGCAGATATACACATCCGGCTGGCCGCAGAGCATGGTCATATTCAGTTTTCTGTTGAAAACAGCGGGACGCACCTTCCGAAAGAGTGTATTCCAAGACTGTTTGATGCCTTTTACCGCGTTGAACAGTCCAGAAGCCGGAAGACCGGCGGCAGCGGGCTTGGACTTTATCTCGTCCAGAAGATCCTGGCACAGCATCAGAGTCAGTGTATTGCCTGCAATACAGCGGATGGTGTGCGGTTTTCCTTTTTTATGCGCGGACAGGAAGATTGTGTGTTACATTGATGAAATTCCAAGGAACTGTAAATAAATAACTTTTAAATAGTGCGCAGGATTTTTTTCGGGCGCTGGTCAAAAATCAGACGCATACCCTAAGGGCACGCTGTAGAGGACTATGTAACTGATTTTTGATCAGTACTTCCGGAGAAAAAGACAGGCAATATGAAAAGTTATTTATTTACAGACAAATTGCATCTTTACAGATATGACAAAAATTCAGCTATCTTTTCACTTATCACCTGATATTCATAATCGTGAATATAATGCGGGCAGTCTAATTCTATTTTTTTGCTATTTGCAACATTTTCGATATATTCCCTTTGATAACTTCGCCATGCTTCTTTGTCCCAGCCTGTCCCCTCGCCATTCGATACAAACAAAAGCATTGGAACCTGTGGTATATGATCCGATTCAACTTTGCGTGCATTTTCCTTAATACTTTTTACTTCCTTTTTTTCTTTTTGGTTTTCGGAATTGACTTCTTGATTCTTACGTTTTAC
>CANTHI010000150.1 GCA_947653505.1 uncultured Eubacterium sp. | reverse complement strand
TATCCACACCGAAGGGAGATGGGACATTCAACGTATATGAGGACATCAGGGATAAGCTCATGGCGAAGGGAGTGCCGGAGAATGAAATAGCGTTTATCCATAATGCCAATACGGAAACAAGGAAAGCGGAGCTGTTCGCAAAAGTAAGAAGCGGGCAGGTTCGTTTTTTGTTAGGCTCAACCGCAAAAATGGGAGCCGGGACAAACGTACAGGACAGACTGATTGCGTTACACCACCTCGATGTGCCCTGGCGTCCGTCCGAGGAGGAACGTGCCAGACGGTACATTAGAAAATAGTAAAGATAGGGTATTCTGCAGTCCAGAAAATAAAGGGTGTGAAAACAGGTGGTTTTTTACGTTCTTTCTTATTTTATGCAGATATGAAAAAATTTGCAAAAACAATTTATATAATGTGCAACATTTTCTATTTGTCATCTGTATATATATCAGAACAGCTAATAAAGCTGAAAATTAGAAAGAGAGGAAAACTTTATGAAGAAAATGTTTGCAATTACTATGTGTGCTGCAATGTTGTGTGTGACAGCAGGAAATGCTGAATCTATATGTGGGGCAGTCAGCGCCCCTGTTTTGGCCCAGCAGACGGCTGTTGAGGATTCACCGCTGGTTATCAGCCCGAATCCTGAACAGGAGGGAATGCCAAATCCATTCATAGACTGTACAACATTAAAAGAAGCAGGAATCATTGCGGGATTTTCCATGAACGCTCCGAAAAAAATAAAGGGTTACGGAAAACAGGATATTTCCGCTATCAAAAACAGCCTGATCCAGATCATATACGGCAGCGGAAAAAAAGCCCTGTATATCCGCAAAGCGGCAGGAGACAGCGATATCAGCGGCGATTACAACAGGTACGAAGAACAGAAATCTGTGAAGATAAAGGGACTGCAGATTACGCTGCGCGGGGCAAAGGGCAGAGTTAATACTGCTGTTTGGACAAATGGGGATTATTCCTATTCTGTCTTCACGCAATCGGCCATCAGCAGCAAACGGATGAAAAAGATTATAAAAGACGTGATAAATACCGATATACCGGATGAGGCATCTGATAAAAATGCACAGATACCAAGCCCTTTCATTGACTACAGGACAATGGATGAAGCGGCTAGGGCGGCCGGATTCACCCTGAAAGCTCCGGAAACTGTTGAGGGGTACAAAAGGGAACTTATTTCTGTCATCAGCAATCATACGCTCCAGGTGATGTACCAGGATGGAGAAAAAAACCTGTATATCCGTAAAGCTGCGGGGGACGGTGATATCAGCGGCGATTATACCAGGTACGATGAAAACAAATCTGTTAAAATAGGGGAAGTGCAGGCAGACATGCGCGGCATGGATGGGAAAGTAAGCACAGCTATTTGGACAGAAGGAGGATTTACGTATTCTGTCCATGCTGCGCCGTCCATTACCGAAAAAGTGATGATAGATATAATTTTGTCTGTGATACACTAACGGAGCCTTTGAATCTGCAGGCTTTTTCCAGGCAGGGATCAATCTGCGGATGGCGTTAAAATTTAGATCAGGCGTCTTGGCATATATAAATATTTACAGAATCAGATCTTGATACATCAAGGAGGAAATGTTTTGACAGCAGATCCATTATGTGTTCGGTGGCCATATATGATATATAGGCGTATCCGTTTCGCAGCCGACGTGATTTCCCGTATATGCCGGTCTATGGCGGCATCTACAGGGGCATCTGCAGCAGACCGGGCATATATTAACACCCAGGCAGGGAGGTATCTGGATGAATATGGAGACAGCATCCTGCGGCTGGCCTATTCTTACCTGCACAACACCAGTGATTCGGAAGATATCCTGCAGGATACGCTCATACGTTATTTAAAAACAGCGCCGGTATTCGAAAACGCTGCCCATGAAAAAGCCTGGCTGCTGCGTGTGGCGGCGAACCTGAGCAAAAACAGGATCGCATATAACCGTCTGCGCAGTACAGACGAATTGGATGAAAAACTGGCAGCCGAAGAAAGGGAAGACCTGTCGTTTGTGTGGGAGGCAGTCAGGTCCCTGCCGGACAGGCAGCGTGAGGCAGTGCATTTATTTTATTGCGAAGGCTATACGACGTTCCAGATCGCGGAAATACTGGAACGGAAAGAATCTACAGTGCGTTCAGACCTGCGGCGCGGCCGTACAAAGCTGAAAGAGATCCTGAAAGGGGAATATGATTTTGAGGAAATATGAGGAAATTATGGACAGGCTGGAAGTGACAGAAGAAATGAGGGAGCGCATCCTGGGGAATCTGCAGGAGATGCTTTCGAAAGGCCGCCTGGCTTTTTCCAAAGAGGATACCCGTAAACGGTGGCGGCCATACCGGAAATATATTGCCGCGGCTGCCGGCATTGCTGTCCTGCTGGCCGGTGTTTTTGCGGTTCCGCAGCTTGGGGGAGTTGATACACCGGGAGATCCTCCGGTGCTGGAATTGCCTGGCAGCGGTATTGAAGAAAAAGCATCTGCAGAAGAACTTTCTGACGCTGTCGGTTTTGCTGTTGCGGACATTTCCACACTTCCGTTTGAAGTATCAGAGCGCATTTACCAGTCATACAGCGGGGAGATGGCGGAAATAATGTACCTTGGGGATGACGGGCAAGAGCTGACATACCGGAAAGAAGCCGGGGACAGTGACATTTCCGGAGATTATAATGTATATAATAACGAAAAAGAAGTGACGGCAGATGGCAGGAAAGCTGTCCTGAAAGGGGACGGAAAAAAATATAACCTGGCTGTCTGGACGTATGGCCGTTTTTCTTATTCTGTATATTGTAAAAATGGGATGACGGAAAATGAGATGCTGGCTGTCATAACAGAAATAGATTAGGGCAGCCAGCCCATGCGCCGATATGATTTTTCGGCTTTACATAACGCCAGGATCATATATATAAAAACGGGCATCTGCACAGTGCGGATGCCCGCTCTTGTTTTCCAGCCTTTACATTGCGGAGGCGGGGAAAAGTGCTGTTATCAGCGGGGGAATGTAATGGTATGTATTTTATTTCTCTGCCAGTTCTGAAATAATGCTGCTTTGCTGGTATAGCCAGTCCATAAAGTCTTTTACGCCTGTTTCACCTGCACGGACCAGCTTTTTCCGTTTTAAGGCTTCTGTTTTAAACAGTTCAAAGGAATCTTTCATTTCTTTTAACCTTCCCGGTGGGATACCATCTGTTTTTTTTGCCTTGTTAATCTTATTCCGCCAGTTCTGGCATTCATTCTTATAAAGCAGGTCATAATTATTTTCCCTTGCCCTTTCATCAAATTCCCGCTTGTTCTGCAAAGCCTGTGATTTTCTGCATTTTTCACTGCACAGTTCGTACCGCTGGCTTTTTGCAAGGAAAAAACGGCTGCATACTTTGCACGGCCTGAAACACAGCCCCCAGTCTTTCAGACGGTTCAGATAATAGATCATTGCCGGATAGAATGATTCATAAACACAGGCACATTCCATACCCATTCTTTGATCCGGATACCAGAGGGCAAGCCTTGTATCTTCTGGCAGAAGCTGTGGGGGAAGCCTGTGGGATGGGTCAAACGGCGCGGGCCTGCCCATGCGCTGTTCAAAATCTGCCGTGGTGTTTGTCTGGAAGGCCAGCGTAAAGGGGCTTACAGATTCTATAAAGCGGTCACATGCGGCGCTGCGGTTCCGGTATTCCCGTGCCACAAGATAGCCTTCCCATATGCGGAAAGCTGCATACTGCCGTACCGGATCGCATGTCTGGTACTTCTGCTTGAGAAAACTGCCCGCCGTTTTCTCAAGATCCGGCTGCTTCCACCTGTTGGTGTGCAGCGCTTCGCGCAGCGGGACAAGGCCGAGCCTGTTCCATTCCCCGTCCGGATCCTGCTCAAACTCTATAAGAAATGTCCCAAGCTGGCGTGTCACGTCACATATCACTTCCGCATCCAGGTTCCCCCGCAGCCGGGAACGGACTGTAGTCTCCGTTCCGGCTACGATGCGTTCTTTCATTTTCTTTCTGTCCAGTGTCAGGGCAAACAAAACCCTGTCGAATAACGGCCCATGCCGCTGAAAATCATATTCCATTTCTGACCGCTGCCTCCTTTTATGGTAATTATAAAATACTGTCATATCTATTACACTTATGATACCGCATAGTTATTGATAATGCAAGGGAATACTGCTATGATGCGTTCAAATGGTAATTTGATTATATCCAGTACATTTCCAACTGAATGACCGTCCGCAGGGGATATGAAAGGACAGGGAAGTGACGCGATGACCGCACAGGGAGCGCACCAGATCCCGGATACGCCGCAGGAATGGGGTAGGATGAACGGCCCGCGGGCAGAATGGCAGCAGGTATTAATTGCATTTTTATCAACGATGGGAGGAATGGAATGAAAGACAGCAGAAGGCTGAAAGACTATGACGACCTGCCGCTTGTGCTGGATGTCCGGCATATCCAGGGCATCATGGGCATTTCAAGGGCAGGCGCCTATAAGCTTGTACATACGCCGGGCTTCCCGGCATTCCGCAGCGGCAGGCTGATCAAAGTCAGCAAAAAAGCATTTTTTGACTGGATGGGAAAAGGCGGGCTGCAGCAGGAAAGATAAATTTTTATATAAGGTGTGCAGGCGGCTGGCAATAAGAAAGGAAAAGTGAATGAAGCAGGAGCATGTGGAAAAGATCAAAGGCTACTACGACAGAACGGGTGAATATAAGAAGAATGAAAAGTATTCAGGAAGGGATAAGGCTGTATATACGAAAGACGGTGATAAGTACCACTGGCTTGTGATGGAGCCGAAAGGCGCATCAGGCATGGAAGTCCATCTGACAGATACGCATGGCAGGATAACAGCGAGGGATACATACGAAAGTGTGAGAAACGTGGTCAAATGCACAGGCATAGAGCGGCTCTGCGGGGACGGCAGGGGGATGGTGCGGTTTACGGCTGATGAGGCCGCGCTGATCAACAGGCTTGGAGGAAATGGCAGGAAAGATACGGCTGCAAACTTTGAGCAGGCGGTGCATGGGGCAGCAGACGGATATGAAAAAAAGATAATCAGCAGGGCAGCACATAAGCTGTCAGAACTTTCGGAGGAAGGCTGCGCAGAACTGGTCGCCACTACAAAAAGCCGCAAATTATCTGAACAGGATTTCTCTGTAAGGCACCGGCTGGCAGAGATCAGGCAGCGGCGGAAAGAAATGGACACCGTAAAAGGAAAAGACAGGGGGCGGAGAGTGGAAAAAGGCGGGATGGAGTTATGACAGGCCGGGAAAACGGAAACGGAAAACAGCAGAAAGGGATGCATGGAATGATAGATAACGTAGACGGGAACAGCAGGGCGCTGGAAGACGCAATAAAAAATGCGGAACAGGCAAAGGCGAGGCTGGCAAATGAGAGGAAGAAGCAGAACGAAAGGCGCAGGAAAGCGGAGAATCGCCATAAATACATGATGGGTGGCATCATTGTGAAATATTTTCCGCAGTGCTATCACTTTGAGGAAAGCGAGCTGAACCGCATCCTGTTTGCTGCGCTTGCTACACGGGAGTGCAGGCAGATGATTGAGGAGATTGAGCAGACGGCAGGGATGCAGGCGGCTGAAAGTGTGAAAGCGGATACAGAAAATGCAGAGGGGTAGGGAGCAGAGCGACCGAAGGGGAAGTGCGCATTCCCCTTCTGCCAGTCTGAAAGACAGGCAGCTTTTCTCCGTAGGAGAGCCCCCGGCAGGGCGCACAATACCATCGCCCCAGCGATGGTATATCTGTGCGCACCCCGCAGGCGGGGTGAAAAAATCCGTGGCGGTGCAGGACTTTTCCGGGCAGACCGAAACCTGTAAGCTGAAAAATATTTTGGTAACAGCATGGGAATTTCCGGCTTAAACAAAGTGCCGTAAGGCATGGCTGATATGCATGTTTTGCAGATTATTTTTGCTGGACGCTCTGTTTTATGGCTCTGGTGATAACGTCACGGATTTGTCCTTAGATTTGCTTAGACGCCCATAACTCCAATCTGGTCTGGACTGTCAATGGGATGCCGCAAGGCATCGGCTTCAGCCCCTGCCATTGACAGTCCAGACCAGATTGGAGTACACTCGGAGCCGCAAATCTGAAACAGATTTATTGCATATGCGGAGAGGTTAAATACAGGGGTGGGAATGGAAAAAGTATTGCCGGTGCGTCTGTATATTTGGGTGGTGAAAATTAAAATGAGCAGATTAAAAAAGGAAAACTGCCGGGCAGGGAAACAGTAGGAATTTAAAAATTGTCTGGAGGTGGAAAGTGGGGCATGAAGCATCTCAGCACAAGGTTCAGCATCGTAAAACGCAGCATGGGCCATTCAGCAGTAGATAAAGCATCCTACATAAGCCGGAGCGTGCTGCATAGCGAATATGACGGGATGGATTACCGTCCAAAATATCACGAGGATTTAGTACACAGCGAAATCTCACTGCTGGAAAATGCGCCGGAAAAATATAAGGACAGGGAAACGCTCTGGAACTCTGTGGAGCTTGCGGAAAAAGGGAAGAAGGCGCAGCTTGCGAGAATGCTGAAAGCGTCGCTCCCCAATGAATGGACATATGAGATGGCGGTGGAAACAGTGCGGGATTATGTGGACCGGAACTTTGTGTCGCAGGGCATGTGCGCAGACTGGGCCGTGCATGATTCTGTGAATGCGGAGGGGCAGCGGAATTTGCATATCCATGTGCTTCTTACCATGCGCCCTCTCTCACAGGACGGGAAATGGGGAGCGAAGCAGCGGAAGGTCTATACGCTTGATGAAAATGGAAATAAAATAAGGAACTGGAACGGAAAAGGCTATAAATGCACGACGGAATTTACAACAGACTGGAACGACAGGAAAAAAGGGAAACAGTGGAGGAAAGACCTTGCCGATACGATCAATACAGTGAATGAACGGGCAGGCATCGACGGTCATTGGGAGTACCGGTCTTTTAAGGAGCTGGGCATTGACAGGGAGCCGACGGTGCATCTTGGATCAGGAGCAGGCGCACTTGAACGGAAAGGGATGCGCTCTGACCGCGGGGATATAAACAGGAAGGTCATGGAGCAGAACAGGCTTCTGGAAAATGCTGAAAACGCATACAAAGAAGCGGTAAAAAGAGCTGATGAACTAAGGGCTGCCCTGTCCGCGCAGGCATCAGAAAATAAGAATGAGATTCTGGAACTGATCGGGACTGTGGCTGCGGAAAAGGGCAGGCTTGCACTTCCGGTCGTAAGCGGGAAGCACCTGCGGCGGATCAGGAACCGGGAAGCGCTGCAGTCACATGAAAAAGCGGCGGCATTCATAAAAGCCGCAAAGATTGGCAGTTTTGAAACGCTTGCGCAGTTTACAGCAGAAAAAGAACAGGAATGGCAGGAACTTGACGGAAAATGGAAATCACTGTCAGACAGGCTTGAACGGCTGGAAGGGCTGCTTAAAATGTATACGGAATATGAGCCGTGCTGGAAGATTTACAGTGAGAGCCGGGAAATGAAAGGGTTCGCAAAGCTGAAATATGACAGGCAGCACAAAGCAGAACTTGAGCGGTTCCCGGAGGTAAAAAGGCGGATGGTGGCGCTTTTGGAAAAAGGTGAAAAGCTGATGCCGGAAAAGTGGCGGGCAGAAATAAAATCCATAAAAAAGGAAATGGAGAGCCTGCACCCGGAACGCGCCAGGACAGCCACGGAATTAGCTTATGCGGAAGTAATCGGCTACAATAAAAGCAGTTTTGACCGTGAGGAGGCAAACCGCGCCAGACAAAGGCAGAGACAGGCAGACAGGACAAAAAAGAGGGGGCAGGAACTTTCTTTATAAAACAGAAAAATATCAGCGGCCAGTATGATGCGCAGTTTTGCAGCAGACATTTTTATAGGAGGACTGAATGGGGGATGGAAAAGAAAACAGGAGCAGGAAAAAGCCGGTGCGTATTGTGGTAAAGCCCGTTTATGTCGGCAGTAAAAGCATGGCCGATGTATTCGGGAGCGTGGCAGCGGAAAATATCAGACGGAAGATAAGTGACAGACAGCCGCTTTCAGGCATCTGAAAAAGATCAGAAAATATGGGGAAAAGCCTTGAAAGGCGGCAGGGATACCGTTATAATTCTGGTAACTGGACAGCGGGATGCCCTGCATGAAACGGAGGGATTCATATGGCAGGGCACGCCACAAAAACAAAATATAAGGCAGCCTTATACTGCAGGCTGTCGCGGGATGACGGGAACGTGCAGGAAAGCTCCAGCATCCAGACACAGAAGGAGATGCTGGCGCGGTACGCGAAGGAGAACGGGATCAGCGAAACGCATTATTTTATTGACGATGGGTTTTCCGGCGTGAGCTTTG
>CANTHI010000149.1 GCA_947653505.1 uncultured Eubacterium sp. | reverse complement strand
GTATGTTGGCGGGATGTCAAGTTCCCTTCCAGAGGACGTCCAGTATCGCATGTACCGCAGCGTCGCAGGCCTAGAACACGTTAAAATTGTAAGGAATGCATATGCCATAGAGTATGACTGCATCGATCCCAGGCAGCTTTCTCCTTCGTTGGAATTTAAGAAAATAAAAGGTCTGTAACAACCGACCTTATTTTCAGGAGGTAGTCAGATGGAATATTTAAAGTTGTGTGACAGCGATTATCGCTTTATGATGATCGTATGGGAACATGCACCTGTTAATTCCGGTGTGCTGGTCAGATTGTGCAGTGAGATTCTGGGATGGAAAAAATCTACTACATATACGGCCATTAAAAAATTATCCGGAAAAGGCTTTATCAAAAATGAACACGCTGTCATTTCTGTTCTGATTCCAAAAGAACGGGTTCAGGCCGATGCGTCGGAATATTTTGTGGAAAAGACTTTTGGCGGCTCTCTGCCTCAGTTTCTGACAGCATTTTTAAACGGAAAGAAGATTTCCGCAAAAGAGGCGGACAAAATCAAAGCTTTAATTGACCAGCACAGCAGCAAACCGGAAGAAAACCGGTAAAACAGTGCGGGAGAATGGAGGATGGGCGATGTTGTACGAGATTTTTGCTTATGTATTACAAAACAGTGCAGCTGTTTCACTGGTTATAGCGGTTGTATTACTGGCCCGTGCCCTGATGTGCCGGATGCCAAAGAAATATTCCTATCTGTTGTGGGCTGTTGTCGGGATACGCCTCATATGCCCGTATGCGGCAGTTTCTCCAGTCAGCGTATTTCATATCACACAGTTATGGAGTGGGGATACTGTTTCAACTGTATTTGTGGAATCCCGGACAGATGACAGTGATGACAGCAAGGGTCAGTCTGCGGCGGCAGCAGGACCTGTTTCAGCTGTGTCTGAAACACAGCCGCAGCAGAACCAGAAAATTCCGGCTAACAGAAGGACTTCTCAAAATGCTGTAAATGCCGGAAAGCGGATTTTATCTGATAAGTCTTATGCGGAATGGTTTTCCGTTGTTGTACGCTGCGGTGCGCCTGTCTGGCTGGCGGGAATGGCTGCGCTTATTTTCTGGAATGTTTACAGGCTGATGCGGATGAAAAAAAGACTGTGCGCGGCAGTGCGGTATCAGCAGGATATTTATGAATGCGATGCAGTGCCTGCTCCGTTTGTCATGGGTCTTGTGCATCCTAAAATATATCTTCCTTTCCGGCTGGATAAACACGAACTGACATATATCATAGAACACGAACGGCATCATATCAGGCGCAGGGACTACAGGATCAGACCAGCCGCGTTTTTGCTGGCCTGCATATACTGGTTCCATCCTCTTGTATGGCTGTCGTATTTCCTGATGAACCGGGATATGGAAATGAGCTGTGACGAATATGTGCTGCAGCATGCGTCTGTGGACGTACGCAGGCAGTATTGCCGGTCATTGTTAGCATTTGCGTTCAATCAGAGGGGAATGTCAGCCGGACCTGTTGCCTTTGGTGAAACGGAAACAGGAAAGCGGGTGAAGCATGTGTTAAATTTAAAAAGAAAAAAGAAATGGGTTTCTGTATTAGCAGCGGCTGTTCTTATCATAACCGGAACAGCGTGCCTGACGAATGCCACAAATAAGCAGCCGGCTTTGGAGGAAACTGGAAAAGCAGACCGGAAACCTGTGCAGAAAGAGAAAACGAAAAAGGAGTTAGCGGAACCAGAAGAGATAAAGGCAGCACAACCGGCAGAAGCCGTACTGGCAGAAACAGTGATACATGGCTTTCAGGTACAGGTTGTTTATCTTGTAGATTCAGAGCTTCCGGATAAAAGTGATCTGGAATCCGGTATGTATCATGGGGATTTTGAAATACGCACCTGTCGCAATGGCAGGAAATATGCTTCCCATAAGCTGGCATTCGACTTTACGGATGAGCTGTATTATCCGGCGGGCGGTTTTGAGCTGGCTGTTAAGGATTATGACAGGGATGGCTTTGAGGATGATTTTGCGATCGGGCAGGGACAGATGCCTGTACCGGAGTCTGGTAATTTTATGTTCTATCAGTTTTTTGCTATAGAAGAAGATGGTTCTGTCCTGCAGCATACGCTCTCTACCAGGGAGCAGACCGGTATCCTGACGCTTCCGGATGAATATTCCAAAGATTTTGCATATGTATATGGCAGTATCAGCTATCCGGCATTGGGAGATAACGGGACTGCTGAACAGACAGCCCATATTACAACGGAATACCGGACACCGGACGGAGAAATCATACAGTCTTTTTCTGATGATGAGATACAAAATGCCATACAGACAGTAAAGAATTTTTTTAAAACTGATTTTAAAGGCTGCAGCCTGCTGGATATCTGGTACAGCGAGCCGTATCAGCAGACATCTTCCGGTTATTTTAAAGAACAGTATCAAAACGATGATGTTATGATGCTGATGTCAGAGTTTTATACAGAAAAATCGTGCAGGCTTAGCGGGTTTGAAAAAGATAGTGTATATAATGGATTCAACTGGATTCTGGCACGGAATGAGAAGGGGGAGTGGGAAGTGAGGGATTATGGTTACTGATCCATGTTTAACTGCTGTGACCGCTGTAGCTATATTTAATATCATGATGCAGAGCTTTTAAAGCTTATGAAAACCAGTCGGATGGGAGCCGGATCACCGACTCCCATCATCCTCTCAGACGAAACTACCTGAAAGCTTTCGAAACTTAAGAAGAATATAAAAGTGAGCAACGTAGACAAAAACTGTCTATGGCTTTGTATATACTTTATAAGAAAGCAATTTCACTCAGACAGAAAGAAAAAATTCAATCGCCGGGAGGACACAGAGATGAAACAGGAGAAAATAAAAAACGAATGCGGTACAACTTATCAGAAGTATTGTAACTCAATGCTGGAAAAGAAAAAGGCAGCGCAGGGAGATTTGAACAAAAGTATGGAGATTGCATTTGAATTGTGGGCAGCTTCATTCCGGATTACATCGGATCTGTCCATGCAGATGGAGCACATTCATGAGTTTATGGATGTATATGGAAAAATTATGCCTTTAAAAGAACAGATGCTTTATAAAGAGCTGGTAGAAAAAGACTCACAGGCGTATCAGGCTGCCAGCCAGGTTTCTGCACGGCTGGAGCAGGATATGACAGAGCTGATGGAGCAGGTATTTTCAGAGCTGCAGGATGAGGACGAAGAAAGTGAGTATATGAACATGAAAATTTTATGGGAAAGCGGGGAGCTGATGGGTAAATTAAAAGAATTGATTTTTGTTGATGGAGAAGCGGGAAGAACGGGTGTAAAATATATATTGCAGCAACTGGAATAAAACAGAATCAGATAGTCAGGAGGATATAATGGATACAAATGAAAAGGAACTGGAAATCGGGAGAGAGAAGGAGGACAAAATACAGGCGATACTCGATTTATATACACGTCTGATCAATGGAGAAACGATCCATAAAAAGACAGAAGCATCTCATTTTGGCGTTTCGGAAAGGACGGTTCAGCGTTATTTGGATAATATCCGGGAGTTTTTAAGCAGCCGGACAGTCTGGAAGGGTGTTGTAAATGATGTTGTTTATGACCGCGGCAGGTGCGGGTACCGGTTGGAGCAGGTGGAACAGGAACGGATGTCAGACGGCGAGCTGCTGGCGGTTATGAAAATCCTGCTGGAAAGCAGGGCATTTACAAAACCAGAGATGATGAAGATTCTGGATAAGCTGATCGGGCAGTGCGCGTTGCCGGAAAACAGGAAGCAAATAAAGGAGATGTGTGCGAATGAATGCTTTCATTATGTGGAGCTTTGCCATAAAAAAGTGTTTATAGATAAAATGTGGGAAATTGCACTCGCTGTCAGAGAACAAAGGTGTGTTGAAATCCTGTACGAAAAAGCGGGTATGGCCCAGACGGTAAAAAGGAAAGTCGAACCACTGGCCATCTTATTTTCTGAATTTTATTTTTATATGGCGGCACAGATTGAAGATATAGACAGAGAAAAAGCATTTCAGATTGCAAATGATCCGTTTCCTACGATTTACCGGATTGACCGGATCCGCCAGCTCCGGGTGCTGGATGAGCATTTCCGGGTGCCGTATAAAGACCGCTTTGAAGAAGGCGGGTATCGCAAGCGTATCCAGTTTATGTACGGAGGAAAACTGCAGAAAATCGAATTCTGGTGTAAGATGTGGAGTCTGGAAGCGGTTCTGGATAAGCTGCCGACAGCAAAAATCATTCAGGAAGACAAGGAAAATCAAAGATGTCTGATCCGTGCGGAGACCTTTGGGAAAGGGATTGATATGTGGATGAGAAGTCAGGGAGATAACATAGAAGTGGTAAAAAGGGATTCGTAAATATCACAAAACTGAGATTTTCTGGTGCCTGTTCTGTCAGATTGTTGTGGTATCATATTCCTGTGGAAGAAATTAGGAATTGTAAATAAACAGGAGGCAGACAGATGGTAATTCTTGAGATGAAACATTTAAAGAAGATTTATGGAAGCGGTGACACGCAGGTAAATGCGCTGGATGGGATTGACCTTACGGTATGCAGGGGAGAATTTGTGGCAGTGGTCGGAACGTCCGGGAGCGGGAAGTCTACGTTTTTAAATATGGCAGGAGGCCTGGATGTGCCGACCAGCGGCGAGGTGGTGGTTGACCGCAAAAAGCTCAGGGAACTGACGGACGATGAACTGACCATATTCCGGCGCAGGAAAATCGGATTTATCTTTCAGCAGTATAACCTGATCCCGATGCTGACCGTATGGGAAAATATCATCCTGCCGTTAAAGCTGGATGGCAGGATGATCGATGAAGCGTATGTGGATGGTATTGCAGATATTTTAAAGCTGCGTTCCAAAATGAACTGTTTTCCAAACCAGCTGTCAGGCGGCCAGCAGCAGCGTGTCGCGATTGCAAGGGCGCTGGCGGCAAAGCCTGCGCTGATTCTGGCCGATGAGCCGACCGGGAATCTGGACTCTGCAACGAGCCAGGACGTGCTTGGATTATTAAAGGTTACAAGTGAAAAATTTCATCAGACGATGATTATGATCACACATAATGAAGAAATCGCGCAGCTGGCGCAGCGGATCATACGCATTGAGGACGGAAAGATCGTATCCGGGACACCGGCATGCGTTTTGCCGGCTCTTCAATTACAAAATAAGGAGTTCATAAAATGAAAAATATTCGAAAACAAAGAAAGAAAAAACTCCTGCTGAGCCAGCGTTTTTTACGGTGTTATAAGAAGCATACGCTGGCGCTGTTTTGCAGCTTTGCGCTGACGTTTTTGCTGGCGACGGCAATGCTGGTGCTGCTTCATACAAACCACAGAGTGGAGAATATACAGTATCAGGCGATTTTTACGCCGTCTGACTGCTATCTTGAGGATTTGTCCAAGGAGCAGGTGGAGTGGCTGAAAAAAAGTCCGGACATTGCACGTCTGGCAGTAGAAGAAGAAACGACGGAATCCTATATGCGCAACCAGCAGCCGTTATTTCTGGCCAGAGTGGATGAGGCAGGCCTTACGATGACAGCAAAGCTTTTGGAGGGCAGACCTCCCAGGACACAGGATGAGGTAGCGGCAGAGCGGTGGACGCTGCTGAATCTGGGCATTGAACCAGTGTTAAATCAGGAATTTACAATTTTGAATGAAACGGGACAGGAAAAGACGGTGAAGCTGACCGGTATAGTATCAGATATGATGAAAAATAAAATGTACGCGACTCTGAACTTATATGCCGGAATGGAGGAACAGGAAGAAGATTTATATATAGGATATATCCAGCTAAAGGATACTGCTCATTACGAAGCTGTTATGGAGAAGCTTTTGCCGGAGGCGGGTATCCGTAAAAAGCAGCTGCATAAAAATCCGGCCAGGGAAGATTTTCAGGAATTGTACTGGATGGACATAAGAGTGTCTGGTGTGATTTTCCTCGTATGCTATGTGGTATTTTACGGCGTATACCGGATTGCACTGTTTGCGCGGGAAAAACAATATGGGATTCTGCGTGCGGTAGGGATGAAGCGTGGCCAGCTGCAGCGGATGGTGCTGCTGGAGCTGTATCAGATTTTTGGAGCCGGCGCGGCGTGCGGTATTGCAGCGGGGCTGCTGCTGGCCGCGCTGATTGTGAAATTGTCCGGCGATGGAGACATGGTTGTTTATTTGTACAATGAAAGCGTCCGGTTTATGCCGGTCGTACCGGCAGGGCCGGTTGCGTGCAGTGTGGCGGTGATGGCTGTATGCGTGGGGCTGACAGGCTTTTTTACAGCCGGGAGGATCGCACGGCGTCCGCCCGCAGAGGCGATTGCGGGAACCGGAAAGGACAGACGGCATATGTTTCACCTGTTCCGGCTGAAAAAGACGGGTGGAAAGCTGCGTTCGATTGTATTTCTGGGATGCAGATATCTGATTCAGGATATCCGGACCAGTGCCTTTATGGTGCTTATGATTTGTATCAGCGTGGCGCTGTTTACAGGGCTGGCGTATCAGACAGGCATTGTACGCACGATCCGGGAAGACACGAAGGAGACCTGGTATCTGAACGGGCAGTATGAAATGGGGCTGATGTCATTTGAAAGTCCGTATGACGGGCTGTCCAGACAGAGCGCTGAAAAAATCCGCCGTCTTGCGCAGGTGTCCGGAATCAGGACCGCCGCAGGGATTCCGGTCCGTGTGATCGACGAAGACGGCGTTGCGAGAAACGATGCTTATTATGAGAATATGAATGCCAGAGTCAGGGAGTCATATGGTTATGAATGGCGCGGTTACGACGGGACGGACCAGATTTATCATTCCGTGCTGTATGGGTATAATACTGAAGCGCTACAGGAATTAAGGAAATACGTCATCGAAGGAGATTTTGATCCGAAGGGCTTGAAGGAGGATGAAATTATCGTCAGGGTGCTGTCCATGTATGACCGGTCAGAGATCCCTGGCTCCTATCGGAACGGGGAGCCGCTGATGGATTACCATGCAGGCGATACGGTGAGGCTGAAATACCGCGCGGACTTTCAGACAGACGCGCCGGAATACAATACGCTGGAGGACAGCGGACAGGAATATATTTATCAGACATATAAAATCGCGGCGATCGTTTCTTTTTCGTATATGCAGGATGTCAGGCGGACGGTTTATCCGATGTTTATTACAAGTGACCAGAAGATGCGTCAGATCGTGCCGGACGGCTGTCTGCAGAATATCTATATCGACACCAGAGAAGAATTGCCCGGCGTGAAGCAGGACAGGCTGGAGCGGGAGCTGATCCGGATTGGAACAGGTGCGGGAAACCGGTATGTGAGGACGCGCAGCATGGCAGCGGAAATCAGAAAGAATGAGATGTTTTATAAAAAACAGATGGTTTATATTTTAAGCATCGTTCTGGTAGCGTTTGTCCTGTCCCTGATATATATCCGCAACAATCTAAGGTACCGTATGTATGCGAGAACACGCGAAATCTGCATGCTGCGTGCCGTGGGATTAAGTGTCGCGATGGCAAAACAGCTGATGATGGCTGAGAATGCCATTCTGGGTGTGACAGCGGTCGCGGCTTCGTTTGCCCTGCTGCAGCCTGTCCTGCGGTATCTGTACCGGATATCGGACCTTGAGGTGGAGGGACATGCGTTTTCCTTTCCGTATGCCGCGTTTTCCATCATCTCAGCCGCGGCAGTACTGCTTTGCATCGTATTATCCCGCAGGGTGCTCCGGGCCTGGAAGACGAGACAGATTATGGAAGCAATGGGAAAGGCAGAGTGAGTGCTGCCGGGTTGACAACCGGTGTTTCCCGTAGTAAAGTGGGAAAAAAGCAAAAGGAGAGGACAACTGCAAATGAAAAGCAATCAGACGACACTGTGCTACATCGAAAAAGATGGAAGCTATTTAATGATGCACAGGGTAAAAAAAGAAAACGATGTCAACAAAGATAAATGGGTGGGTGTCGGCGGTCATTTTGAAGCAGACGAATCGCCGGAGGAATGCCTGCTGCGGGAAGTAAAAGAAGAGACGGGACTGACGCTGACCGCATGGCAGCTGCGGGGAATCATCACATTTATCTGCGACAGACAGCAGACGGAATATATGTTTTTGTACACAGCGGATGCGTATACCGGCCAGCTGGCGGAATGTGAAGAAGGAGAGCTGGAATGGATCGAAAAATCCCGTGTATATGATCTGCCTGTCTGGGAGGGGGATAAGATATTTTTTAAGATGCTTGAAGAAGGACATCCGTTTTTCTCACTGAAATTAAAATATGAAAAAGATGTTCTCACTGAAGCGGTGTTAAATGGCAGAATTATAGGATTTATATTTGATAATGAGATGACT
>CANTHI010000148.1 GCA_947653505.1 uncultured Eubacterium sp. | reverse complement strand
GACAAGAAGGAAATTCTTGATCAGATTGACCAGTTTCCGTCCCCTTTCGAGGCTACTATCTTCTCAATAAAGAAAAGTTTTTATCAAAAGATATTTCATAGTTTCCGTCCCCTTTCGAGGCTACTATCTTCTCAATACTGAAGCGTATCTGTATAATGATAGAGTTGTGGATAGTTTCCGTCCCCTTTCGAGGCTACTATCTTCTCAATGGGTTAGCAGATATATTAAAATCCGTACTGACTAGTTTCCGTCCCCTTTCGAGGCTACTATCTTCTCAATCCTCCCCTTCACACCCCGCCATACACAACTACTCCATACACCCTTTGCGTGGCAAAACCATTTTCTGCCCATTTCCCACCTGCACAAACCCAAAAAACATTCTGAACCCCTTTATTTTCAAGCCGCGCGGGAAAATGCATACCGGGCCGGACATCTGTTCTGATTATACTCCATATTTCTCAACCCTGCAATTACTTTTTCAGGATTTTCTCTTTTCCTGCTTTTACAGCATAGCCGTTCAGGCAGTGTGTCACAAGATCGTAATCCATACACCGTAATCATTCATCTGCCCGGCTGGTACAGCATTGCAAAGATAACGATGAATACAGCGCCTGCTATTTCTGTCATCGCTGCGTTGTCGTCAGTCAGCGATGCACCCGGCATATCCTCCTTCCTCCGCCTTGCGCTGACAAACATACCGTGCACTGTATTCACAATTATTACCGCAACGCTATACTATTTTCCAACCCTGGCATCTATGCAGCACTCTGTCTGAACCGCTATATGTTCGCGGGAGTTCTTTAAAATTCCCATTCCCCAGGGATATCTATGCAGCACTCTGTCTGAACCGCTATATGTTCTGTCCGGCCTCTCCTACCGCTGTTTCACAACCTCTTCCACAGACGGCAGCACGCCATTCCTGTTTTTATTCCTGTTCTGGTACTCTTTTTTTTCTATGCTCATATACCGTGTCTTTTCATCAGGCGGAATGTGCCCTGCATCTTTCATACGGAAAAAGTCTTTGATGTGTGGTAGTGTCTGTGGTTTACGCCCTCCCAGAAACCTGCTGATCTGTGTCTGGTAAGCTTCGATCATTTCATCCACGCTGATGCTGCAAAACGGCTGAAAATCCAGCGTTTGTGTCTGTTCGTATGCTTTTTCCAGATCCAGTACCTTTGCTTCCAGAATGCTGACCGATATGGCTCCGTATCCATATGCCTTTGCTTTTCCGACGTTCATCCAGCAGTTGTCTTCCAGACGGACTGCCCATAGCAGCAGCCCCAGCTCATCCTGCAGCAGGTTCTGAAACCGGATCCTTCCCTGGAACTTTGTACCGGTCTCCAGTGGGTGGATGACAGATGCGACTTTTTCGTTGCGCGGATTCATTCCTGCAGTGTTGGCGGGTGCCTGTTTGTGCAGCCAGTACTGTTTGGCTCCCCGCAGCTCAAACTGATCTGCATTATAGGTCACACTTTCGGCCTGTCCCATGCGGCTGGTCTGTGGTTTTAAATAGTCGGGACAGCTGGCCGGTTTTGGCTCTGCCAGAATCAGGCGCTGACTGGATGCTGTTCTGGCTTTTCCTGTTACGACCGCATCCGAAAACGATACTTTGGAGCGATAGCTCTGATCTGCCCGTGCGTAGCCAAACAAAGAGCGGTTGTAATCGATCCTGTCTTTTTTACATTTCTGACGCAGCCCCTCTTTTACCGTATGGTCATAAAAGAGCCTTAAGCGCGGCGTAAATCCAAAATACAGCCTGTCCCCCAGCTGGATATAAAACACAGCTTTTTCTTTTCCATCCTGTGGAAGATCGAAATATGCCCTGCCGCCAAACTGCTTTAGCGTGTTTTCTTTCTTCTTCATATCGATCTTAAAAGCACGGACGTCTTCAGGCGGGATCGTGATCGTCTGTTTCGTACGGTCGGCCTGCGGGATAATATATACTACTTTTTTCTCATTCATTTTTCCGGTGCTGACCGCATATCCCTGGTGTTCATACTGGCCTGGTTTTCCTACGGCAATGATGTCCTTAAGATTTGCCACCTGATAAGACACAGGGATCTGGTATGGCTGGTAATTGTTGTTTTTTTCGCCCTTATAATGTACCCGTCCTTTGATTTCGGTCCTTTTAAACTCTGAGAACTCATGCTGGAGTATGCTCTTTCCATCCGGCCGGTACACCGGGTAGGAAAAATGATCCGGATGCCTGAGGTAATCATTTATGATCTTTCTTTCGCTCAGCGCATAATAGTTCATTTTCTGAAATTCGCTGCGGATCCCATCCACACATGTCTGGCAGATGGTATACGTTCCGCCTTCATTTTTTACATAACCGGCGCGTACATTCCGCAGCACATTCATACAATACTGTTTACTTCCGTCATTGATCTTTAGCGGTTTTGCCCCCAGAATGTCGGTATATCTTTCTTGTTCTGCTCCATTTGCCACGTTCCGGTACATCAGTGCATAGTCGTCGATATCATCGTCGTATCCGGCCAGTCCCAGTACCTGCACGTTATTCCGGATCAGGCCGCGCATCGTGCTGCCTGGAATGGCATATCTGCCCAGCGCATCCTTTGCAAACTCTTTCCTGCCGTTTTCCACGATCACGGGTGTCTGCGCCGTGATCTCATAGACAATCTCGCCTGTGAACAGTTCTTTTGACATCTGGTCATGCGTGGTCTGTTTTCCCTCCGGATACTCATATACCTGTTTTGGAAACGGTACAAAATTGTATGGCGCCCCTGTATAGCCGGACCCGCTGCTTTGCCTGTTGTCGGAAAATCCTCTGCCGTACCCGTTATTTCTGTTTCCTTTATCTTTTTTAAAATTTCCAGCACCCATACTACGCCTCCCCGATTCCTGCCAGTCTGGTCAGACTGACATATACCTGTCCGTGCTCATCGTAATCCAGATATTCCCGCACATACAGCAGATGGCCGGTCGGATGATAACGGTCCGCCAGCTGGTATTTTCTCGTCAGACAGCTGTATGGATCCTGCTCCGTTTTGTCCGTAATCTTTACTGCCTGCAGATATCCGTCCTCTTCATAGATATGCAGCTCGCCGTCTGCGTCAAAAAAACGTGCCTCCAGACATTCCGCCCAGTCCAGCTGCGGCAGGTCTTTTGTCCTGCACAGTATCATCCGGCTCATCATGTATACAAGTGCATATGTATATTCTTTTGCATGTGCGATAGCGCTTTGCGCGTCTGTTTTCTGTATGCTGTAAGTCATACTGCCTCCTCCTTCCGGTGTACCGCCTGCAGGCACTGCGCGATCAGTCCCTGTCCGTCAGCAGCTGTGCCTGTACCATCATCCCCGATCGTAATCTCTGCTTCCTTCCGGTTTCTGATGTCTTTTATGACAATCCGGCTGACGACAAGGATTCCCTTGCCGATACTGTACCCGCTGCCGATGTTCATCAGTCCGGCTGCCAGATCACGAAGCGCCAGAAGCAGCAGACCGCAGGTACGATCCGGATCATTCCGGTTTTTGATGGACATGCGAAGCTCCACGTTTCCAGCGACATTTTTTTCCTGAAACAGGCCGCCATCCATCACCCCGCCGGTAAACTTATCAATATGGATTCTGTACGAAAGCTCCATCTGGTCATTTTCCTGCTTATCGCCGGCTACTGTGTCATAAAAAACGATATTTCCTGCCTTTCCCGCTCCGTGCGCATCTTTGGCATATCCAAACGTATCCTGTATGATTTCCTGACAGCCCAGATAGTCTGCGATCCTTTCCATCTGATTTCTGACCGCGCCCTTTAAAGAGCTGCCCGGTATGATGTACTCACCGGCCGCATTCCGGATGTTTTCACAGTCCGGCGCGTTCTCCCCATAATCCGTAACTGCGATACTTTTAACCAGCATACTGCCTTCTGTACGCCCTGTCACACAGATCTCATACCTGCTTTCTGCACATCCTGTTGCACACATATGATCTGCCTGTTCCTGTACTGCTCCTGGCAGCGGTCCGGACAGGATATCCTCATATGCATCTGCCGGCATCTCATGCTCTGCCGCCCACAGTCTGCGGTCTTCCTCCCGTGTCATCGTAAAGACTTTTTTTAAAGCCCCACGCAGCTTTAAAAACCCGCATCCGCTGCTTTTTAATCCGCCAAACTGTACCATGCCCGCGTGAATCGCAGCCAGCAGATGCTCTGCCTTCCTACACATACACGCGTCATACAGATAAATATCAAAGCAAAACTCCGCTCCGGCGCCGATATATTCCATCTGAAACTTATGTCCCGCCTGATGCTGTGTTCCTCTGATCTTCCCTGCAGCGCAGCTGCCGGTCCTGCGGTCAATGCGGACTCCCGGCCGCAGCTCTAAGACCGGACGGACGGTAAAGATCCCATCGGTAAAGCAGATCCTGCTGCTGCCGGATTCTTTTGAGCCAAACAGGCTGTCTGCTGCCGCTTCCCCGTATTCTCTGGCAAAATATTCCCTGCATACGCCCGCTATGCTGGCGGCCTGTATAAACGGGAGATCATCTGCCGGATGAATCAGCACTTCCTCCTTACTTCCCGTCGCACTCCCGATATGCAGCGGCTGCGTACAGTATGCAGTAATTCTGTATTTGATGATTTGTTGGTATGCACAAACAGCCATGTTAGCATTCCCCCTCTTTTTTGTAATAGCGGATCATACGGATGATCAGCTCCAGCCGGATCCGGTCCTTTTCATCGTCAGTAAAAAGCTCCCGTTTCGGAATGCCCATCACATGCTCTGCATGAGCCGTATGGATATCCAGCAGTTCCTCCAGTTCTGTCCCGAATATCCGGCTGATAAAGGTCCCCAGCTCCTTCATGCTGCCCTTTTTCTTCTGAACCCGGTTATTTTCCGCCTTATCCTGTGCATGTCCCAGATACCGCTCCAGCACGAGCTTTGCTTCCTGCGGGTCATATTTATACGCGCACGCAAAAGACTCCACCGTTCCCAGCTGGCTGTCTGAGATCTTTCCTGCTTTCAGCGGATGACTGACCACATACCGGCTGAGCGCCTGTCCCACCAGGCCGCGGTAAAATCCTTTTGCAGCTATTTGTAACGTCCCGTCATCGCCCTCCATCTTTTGTGCCTGCGCTTTGCGGACCGTACTGAGCGGGTACGGCACTGCCTGCTTATAACGGATCTTATCATAATGATCCAGAAACAGCACCCGTCCAAAACCTTCACCGGTTCTGATTCCGATCCCCTGATCGCAGATGGTATACATTTTATCTCTTGTCAGTGTCCCTATGTATTCCAGATGAAACACACTGCCCTGCTCATACATCAGCACTGAAGGTACCGGCGCATGCCAGACCCTGTTATAGCCTTTCACTGTCACCGTGGAAGCAGAACAGTACCGGATCGTTAGCTCTTTTACACCCATCTGCTCCCCCAGCTTTTCCAGATTCAGGCCGCATGGCTCTCCATTTGCGCCACGCATGGCCGTATCCGACACAAGCATCAGATAACAGGAGCCTGTCTGGTCTTCTTTTGCCAGATATTCTCCGTATGGCAGCCTGTCTGTCCAGTCACACGAGAGAATCTCACATTTTCCAAGCCCCGCACTGCGCCCGCTGCCTATCAGAATCTCCTTTCCAAACACACTGCGGATCCGGTCTTTGAGCGGTTCTGCATCTACCGCCACATATCCGGTAAATACATGTCCGGCAGAAATATATTCCTTGCGGAACACCTTCTGCTCTTCCCCATCAGCTACATTCCTTTTTATTTTCAGATCCGAACCGGTATCTGTCTGACAATAGCAGATGCAGTCGCCCTGAATACGGCAGAACCGGCCCAGCGCTGCTCTTTTATAACCTTCCTGAAACTGCCCGTCCACAACGACATTATTCAGCTCTTTTTTCCCTTCCACCGTCGTCTTATCCTCATAAAATCCTTTGGGAGACGGCAGAAGCTCTCCGTCCTGATCCGTCAGGAAAGCATTCAGATAGCGGACTCTGGAAGAAAATAACATCTGCTTTATTTGCGCAAAATCCGGCTCCGCCGCCAGCGCATTGATGACCCATCCGCGGATTACAGTCCCCGGAATATACCTTAACGTCATAGTCTGACCACTCTGGCTGGCCGACGCGTCCGAGAAACGGACCGGCTCCAGATTACGCATCACAATTTTCAGATACTCCGACATACGCTCTTCCTCCCTTTATCCAACTGTAGTAATTAAGATTTTTCCGAATCCGCGGTTGCGCATCGTTCCAATCCAGCGGATGCCGGAAAGCACCTCTGCCAGCATCTGCTCATCCCGGGCACAGCAGGAAACCTCACTGTAAAAGCTCAGGCCGCGGCTGATACACCGGCAGCTTCTTAACGAACCTTCCGTTGCAATGCCATCCTCCGATATCTTCGTAAACGTCCTAAGATGTGACAGCGCACCCAGAATCTGATCCTGATAGCCGGCGCACCCTGTATCCACCTCCGACAGCATCTGCTGCTTTACATAATCAGACAGCGTAAAATCGGAAAATACGAGCTTTTCCGGGCTTCGCACCGCATCATCCCCACCTGTTCCAAGCAGACGGTGGATGCTCTCACGGATCTGCTCCTGCCTGTTCCCACCTTCCGGAACCGTCCATTCCAGATACTGCTCCAGCGCTTCCCGGAATACTCCTTTAAATGTCCCGCCTTTGTAATAAGGAAATCCATGCTCATCTGTAAGAATTGAAATATCCTCGCCTCCGGGAACACTGATACCATTTCCAAATATGGTATCTGACAATAACTGCATTCTGATCTTCAATGTGCTTCCTCCTCTTCCAGTGGCAGAAATGTATCCATCATCTCTATGGCGTCAAACAGCAGCGGAAACCGCCCGTCCGTCTGCTCCATGAGAAGCTTGCGTATTTTATGGAATCTGAGAAAATATTCCGTCTCGCGCCCGCCCTGCTTTAACACGGTACGCAGTTCCTTAAGTCTGCCCCTTGCATAATTTTCCTTCTGCCGGATCTGCAATAGCAGCTCCCGAAAGTCCTGATATTGTCCAGCCGGCTGTGCCTTTTGGATCTGCGCGGATGCTTCCACGATATAAGGCCGCTGCAGCAGACTGTTCCCATCCGCATCCACGTATGCCTGCCGGATCTCTTCCAGTGTGTCTTTCATCTCTCCAAAGCCGATATGCCAGTCGATCACCGATACATCCCTGCCGGTTCCATCCCCACCCAGCGACGCACCGTATTTCTTGGCATTGCTGCATAACATCTCTGCCATCTCATATGCTTTGTAAAACGGGTATTTCTGATGTACGATGGCGACTCCCGCACACGCCGCATAGTTTTCGTTATCCTCCGCATTATTCTTCTTCCAGAGTGCACGCAGAAAAGCCACCGCACACTCCAGCCCGATCCTTCCCTCACAGACAAAGCAGACATCATCTCCAGCAGTAATCATCCGGCGTACTGGCAGATAATTTTCGCAAAGCTCCAGCTCCTTTAGCCTGCCATCTCTGACATTCTGCGCCACATATTCCGCCATTTCCTTATAAGCTTCCTTAAACTGGCTGTCTACCGAATCGCTGAATTTGCGGATGGCCTCTTTATAATCCTCCCAGGTACCCTGTCCGCGGCTTTGCTGCAGACTTTCCACCCGTCTGCCCATCGCGTTTCCATCAATATGTACAACTGCAATAAAGTTGGACCTGTCCTTAGAACCGCCCAAATCCTGAAATCTGCGTGCTGGCTTAAATCCTTCCGGCAGCAGCATCTCCTCTGTCCGGATCTCTTTTTTTGGCATCTGCTGGTAGTAGTTCTGCTCCTGCAGTTCTCCTTCCAGCATCGGTTTTTTTGTATTAACGTTCATGTTTTCCACGCCGAAGCTGCCCTGGTGAAACGAAGACAGCCGGATTGATTTTTTCCGCTCCAGCTCCTTTGTCAGATTTTTCAGATTTTCTCCCGGCGGCAGGTTATCGTCATATCCGGCCGTAACGGCAAACATTTCAATCTCCGGATAATCCCTGTGGATCGTCCATGTAATCTGTCTGGTAAATGCCTCTGCCTGATCGTATGTCTCAAATTCCAGCACCGTATGGCCGCCTCCGGCATAGACCAGATGGCGGCTGATACGGAATGCTTCTTTATCATGAATCGTTTCTTCCAGATATTCCCCACTCATAATCCAGGCAATAACCGCTGAATTTAATACATTGCTGCCCAGCTCATTGCTCTGAAAAATATACGCCTGCTTTTGGGAAACTTCCAAAATCGTTAAATAACGTCTGCTCATATCATAGTCCTCCTCAGTAATCAGCCCGGTAAAGATCTCATAATTTTCTTTCAGCAGACTCCTCCAACACTTTATCCGTCACATTCCCATGCTCCAAACGG
>CANTHI010000147.1 GCA_947653505.1 uncultured Eubacterium sp. | reverse complement strand
TGAGAAAAGATTTGCCCCGTATTGGATGAATACCAGCTCCAACCGGCTCGTAAATAATCTGCTTCAAAAGGGCAGCCCTGCAATGAAAATCGTTATGGAGGATTTGCTTCAGGGCGGGACTTTTCATACCTGCATAGAAGAACAGATTGTTTTTGACCAGCTGGGGCGCAATGCGAATGCGGTCTGGAGTCTGCTTCTGGCAGGCGGTTATCTGAAAGTACAGTCAGTTTCATTTAATGGACGAACATATGATTATGAGTTAAAGCTTGTGAATTTTGAAGCGCTAACGATGTTTGAACAGATGTTTAGGGAATGGTTTTCAGATGATGCACATCATTACAGTGAATTAACAGATGCCCTGATACATGGAGACATTGAGAGAATGAAAGGATATCTGGATGATATTCTGCTGCATTCGCTGAGTTATTATGATACAGGTGGGAATGATCACGATCCACAGACGCGGGTGCATGAAAATTTTTATCATGGATTTGTACTTGGGCTGATTGCGGAGCTGAGGGACCGTTATGTGCTCACATCGAACAGGGAGAGTGGGCTGGGAAGATATGATGTGATGCTAAAGCCGCAACAAAGCGGGTATGATGGAATCATTCTGGAATTTAAGGTCAGGAAAGCGGAAAAAGAAAGCTCTTTGCAGGATGCCGGGAAAGCTGCGCTTATTCAGATTGTGGAAAAGAATTATGCGGCGCAGCTGGAAGGAGAGGGGTATGGACCTGACAGGATCCGGATCTATGCGTTTGTATTTGAGGGTAAGCGGGTATGGATAGACGGAGGATATCTGTCAGATTATGAGCAGCTGCAGACGGAGGATCTTACAGTTCCTTACCGCCAGGCAGGCTTAAGAAAATAAGGAAATTTGCCAAAAAATGAAAAATATCTTGCAGTCTTTGCAATTTCATAATAAAATAAGGAACTAAGGAAAAAAATAATTATAAAAAAAGGAGATTGCGAAATGAGTTACGTAGATGATGTGCTTGTAAGAGTAAAAGAAAAAAATGCTTCTGAACCAGAGTTTCTGCAGGCTGCAGAGGAAGTGCTGGAGTCTTTAAGGCCGGTGATCGAAGCAAATGAAGAGCTGTACAAGAGAGAAGCATTACTGGAAAGACTGACAGAGCCGGACCGGCAGTTTAAATTCCGCGTTCCGTGGGTAGATGATAAGGGACAGGTTCAGGTGAATACGGGATACAGAGTACAGTTTAACAATGCGATCGGACCTTACAAGGGTGGTCTGCGTCTGCATCCATCTGTCAATCTCGGGATTATCAAATTTTTAGGTTTTGAGCAGATTTTCAAAAATTCATTAACAGGGTTGCCGATCGGCGGTGGTAAGGGTGGTTCTGATTTTGATCCAAAGGGCAAATCAGACCGTGAGGTTATGGCATTCTGTCAGAGCTTTATGACAGAATTATGCAAATATATTGGCGCGGATGTGGATGTGCCGGCTGGGGATATCGGTACAGGCGCAAGAGAGATTGGGTATATGTTTGGTCAGTACAAAAAGATCCGCAGCACATATGAAGGCGTACTGACAGGCAAGGGCCTTTCTTATGGCGGTTCTTTGGCGCGTACAGAGGCGACAGGGTATGGTCTGTTATACATTACAGAAGAGCTGATGAAGTGTCACGGAGAGTCTATGGAAGGCAAGACGGTAGTAGTATCCGGTGCCGGCAATGTTGCTATTTATGCTACACAGAAAGCACAGCAGATGGGTGCGAAGGTTGTGACATGTTCGGATTCTACCGGCTGGATTTATGATCCGGAAGGCATTGACGTGGCATTATTAAAGGAAGTCAAGGAAGTAAAGCGTGCACGTCTGACAGAGTATGCGGCAGCGAGAAAGAGCGCCGAATACCATGAAGGACGCGGGGTATGGCAGATTAAATGTGATATTGCGCTTCCGTGCGCAACGCAGAACGAGCTGCTGATCGATGACGCAAAACAGCTGGTTGCAAATGGCTGCAAGGCAGTCTGCGAAGGTGCGAATATGCCGACTACGATTGACGCGACAAAATATCTGCAAGAAAACGGCGTATGGTTTATCGGTGGCAAGGCTGCAAACGCAGGCGGTGTAGCTACATCCGCACTGGAGATGACACAGAACTCTGAGAGACTGAGCTGGACATTTGAAGAAGTAGATTCCAAGCTGAAACAGATCATGGTAAATATCTATCACAATATTGACAATGCAGCGAAAAAATACGGCATGGAAGGTGATTATGTGGCTGGGGCAAATATTGCCGGATTTGAAAAAGTCGCAGAAGCCATGCTCGCACAGGGTGTCTGCTAATTTGTACAAAAAAGGACTCTTCGGAGTCCTTTTCTTTTATAGGAAAGAGGGAAAGAATTTGTTGAATTTTCCGCAACTTGTTTGTGCCCAGGAGGGGAATGGAGAGAATCATGAAAAAAGGTATGCATGTAATGGCTGTTCTGCTGGCCGGAATGATTTTCTTACAGATTGGTTTTATGATATGCTGCTATCAGAATTATCTGGATAAGATGGACATCCTGAACCGGGTGGCGGTGTCAGACGCACAGAGCGGACTGGATACGGCAATTGAAATATTAAAAGCAGAGGATGTAAAAAATACAGAAAATACGAAAAAGACAGACAAGACGCTTGTACTGGAACAATATGGTTACAGGCAGAGCCTGCGGAACAGGTATTTTGCACGCTTTCTGAAACAGTGTCTGTTCCTGACAGCCGGTACAGCATTATTTCTGGCCGTATTTCTGACTGTATTGTATGTACGGGAGAAGCAGGAAAACAAGAGAAATCAGGTATATCTGAAATCACTGGGACAATATCTGGACGGATTTCGCGAAGCCGGAATGAGACAGCAGGCATCAGAAGCATATCCGGAACTGCCGGTGCCAAAAGGCTGTGAGGCGGAAGCAGAATCGATCCGTGGACAGCTGGAAATGCTGCAGGCCCAGCTGCGGGCGGTACAGGAACAGGCTTTTACAGAAAAGGAGAGAACGAAAAGTCTGGTGACAGATCTGTCCCATCAGCTTAAGACGCCGGTTGCGGCGCTGGATACGTGTTTTACCATACTGGAAGACCAGACACTGAGTGAAGCGGAGCGTGCAGAGTTTGACGGCCGTTGCCGGAACGAGCTGGAGGGACTGAAAACATTACTGGAAGCATTGGTGCAGATTTCCCATATGGAGGCGGGGATGATACAGATCGTGCCTGAACAGGCGCTGCTTCTGGATACTCTGCTGGAGGCGGTTAACAGGATATATCCAAAAGCATCCGCAAAACAGGTGGAGCTGGTATTTGATTACAGTCCGGATCTCGAACAGACGGAGATTGATCAGGACCGGAAGTGGCTGTGCGAGGCATTTATCAATCTGCTGGATAATGCGGTAAAATACAGTCCGGCAGGCAGCGAGATCCGGATCTCGATACAAAAGCTGGTCAGCTTTATCCGGATCGAGATCGAAGATCAGGGGATTGGAATCCCGGGATCCGAGCAGCATAAAGTATTTCAGCGCTTTTACCGGGGCACGGATCACAGGGTAAAGGCGGAGAATGGCTCCGGAGTGGGACTTTATCTGGTGCGCAGGATCATTGGGGAACATCATGGAACGGTATCGGTACGCTCAGGGAAGGGAAGAAAAAACGGACATGCCGGAAGTATATTTATCGTGCAGCTGCCTGTTTTGAATCTTACAAAACTGTAAGTGTTTTTCGCAGATTCTGAAAGTGTGCTGTAAGGTTCGTATGATAAGATAAGCATATAGTTATTTAAAAGGAACTGACTGCAGGGAAGAAAGGAAGGATACATACGATGCATACGATCTTACAGACAAAAAATCTATGTAAATATTACGGCAGAGGGGAAAATCAGGTAAAGGCGGTAGACAACATGAATCTGGAAATCGCGCAGGGGGAATTTGCGGCGATTGTCGGAAAATCAGGTTCTGGAAAAAGTACGCTGCTGCATATGCTGGGCGGTCTGGACACACCGACCTCCGGCAGTGTGCTGGTACGGGGAAAAGATATTTCCAAAATGAAGGAGGAGGAGCTGGCGGTTTTTCGCAGAAGAAAAATTGGCTTTATTTTTCAGGCGTATAATCTGGTCTCTTCGATTAATGTATGGGAAAATATCGTGCTGCCGCTCGGGCTGGATGAGCAGCCTGTAAATCAGGCATATATTCAGGAGCTGGTGCAGACGCTCGGACTGGAAAAGAGACTGCATCATCTGCCAAACGCGCTGTCTGGCGGACAGCAGCAAAGGGCCGCGATCGCAAGGGCGCTGGCGGCAAAACCGGATATTGTCTTTGCGGATGAGCCGACTGGAAATCTGGATTCCCGTACGAGTGAAGAGGTCGTTGCGCTGTTAAAGCTGTCGGCGCAGAAGTACGGGCAGACGGTTGTGATGATTACGCATGACGAAGAGATCGCACAGGCAGCAGACCGGATTATGGTTATAGAAGACGGACGGGTGGTGGATTTTTCATGAAGACGATTGCAAGGATAGCGTGGAGCAATAATAAGAAAAATAAAATCAGAAGCGTTCTGATCATGGCAGCGATTTTTTTATCGACGATCCTGCTGACAGTGATCTGTACATGCGCGAACTGGCTCATAAGGACAGGGAAGGCAAATGCGGCGCGTGATTATGGCAGTTATTATGGAATGTTTCGGAATGTGGAGCCCGGGCAGCTTGATGAAATCAAAAGGCGGGGAGAGTTTTCCCAAACCGGACTGGTGACGGATGCCGGATATTTAAAATCCGACGGCAGAGTGAGCTTTGTGGCGATGGATGAAAATGCCAGGGAATTTTCTAATACGGTCCGGCAGTTCATAGAAGGAAATTATCCAAAGACAGAAAATGAAATAGCGGCACAGAAGGAATTTTTTGCGGCAGCCGGATATGAGGATGTCCATGTGGGAGATCTTGTCCAGTTAGAATACCGGCCGGATCTGAAGCATAAGTATGAGGCACGCACGTTTTCGGTCAGTGGAATCTGTCAGTCACAGCCGGATCAGAAAGCATTTCTGGTACTTGGGTCACACGCATTTGTAAATGCACAGTATAAAGCAGAGGAACACAGCTGCATGGTGCCGTTTCGTCTGGGAGAAGATGTACAGATTACAACCGGGAATGCGGAAGAAGTGATCAAAGAGCTTGCGGCAGAGTGTGGAATTGCTGAAAAAAATGTGGTTGTCAATGCGCCGTATCTGATGCTGACACTGGACACAGATATGGAGACGCTCGGTGTGAGTGCAGGAATTGTGCTCGTAGTCATTTTGTTTTCCGTTATTATTATTTATAACATTTTTCAGGTAGGAATCGCGCAGAATATACGGGAATATGGAAAAATACGCGCGCTTGGCGCCGGAAAGAAGCAGATGCGCCGTCTGATACTGCAGGAAGGGCTGTCGCTGGCCGGATGCAGCATACCACCGGGCATACTGGCCGGATATCTGATCTCATGGGCAGGTCTTGGCTGGATGACAGGACAGACGAAAGCAGTAGCCGGTCTGGAACCGGTGAAGGTCCGTGTCTTTTCGCTGCCGATGCTGCTGGTGGCAGCGGGACTGGCATTGTTTACCGTGCTGCTGGCACTGCGCAGGCCGATGAAAATCGCAGGCAGGCTTTCTCCGGTAGATGCACTGCGCTACACGGAACGTACGGGCAGCAGTGAGGCCGGATTCCGGAAAGGCAGAACGAGCATGAGCGTGTATGCACTGGCGGCAGCAAATATTTCGGCAAATAAAAAACGTACGGTCATGACGATCCTTACAATGGGATTATCGTGTGTATTGTTTGTGATTCTGTCAAACTGCGTCAGCAATATGGACACGGCATACGAGGCCAGAAACGGGGTAGAATACGGGCAGTTTCAGATCGAGCTGAATTATTATATGGACGATGAGGCTTATCCGGAGCACAATCTGGATATGATTTTGAAACAGAATCCGCTGAATCAGACACTGATCCAAAAGATTCAGGCGATTGACGGTGTGACGGAGATAAAGACAAGAGATATTCTGGTGGCACAGATCAATGGCAAAAAAGAAGATGTCGCGGTACTGGATGAAGAGAGCTTTACAAAAACAAAAAAGCGCAGCGGTTCCATGATGGGAGAACTGGATTATGAGCAGGGGACGCAGCAGGACTGCTTTTATTATGGATGGCTCCATTTTCTGGAAGACAGCGGATATTATCTGGACCAGCAGCTGACAGCAGAGTTTACAAATGGAAGAGAAAACACAACAGTGAACGGACGTCTGGCTGGCGTATTCGCGTACGCGCCTGCAAACTTTGTGATTACAGAAGGCATGTATCAGAGAATGGGACTGACGGGCGCCTCAACAGGCTGGCTGTGGGCAGACTGCAGACCGGAAGACGTGCCAGAGATACGCGCACAGCTGGAGCAGCTGCTGTCAGGACTGGAATATGTCGGGATGACTGTATACGAGCAGGAGCTGGATATAGCGGAGACGTCCATTCGTATGATGAAAGCGATTTGCTATTTGTTCCTGATCGTTCTGGGGCTGATTGGATTTATGAATCTGGCAAATACGATGATTATGAATATCATTACCAAGAAGCAGGAATACGGAATCCTGCAGGCCGTCGGCATGACAAACCGCCAGCTGAATGCAAGCCTGCAGCTGCAGGGACTCTTATTTTCAGGCGGAACGGTACTGGTCGCTGTACTGGGCGGACTGCCGGCTGGATATGCCGTTTTCCGCTACGCAAGAGCGAAAGGTATATTTGGATTAAATGTATATCATATTCCAGCTGCAGAGATTGTGGGGATGGTCGTGGTTATCGGACTTTTGCAGGCGCTGCTGTCATTTTTATTAAGCAGGAATCTGAAAAAGGAGTCACTGGTTGACAGAATCCGGTATCAGGAATAGGATTTCCTTTAAAATTGATTGTAAAGACAGATGTTTTTTTGTATAATGGAAGCGTAGCAGCCGAAGTTATGCAGCTGGCATAGATTCATATCATTAATGAAATGTTTTCACGTTCGGTAAAGATACAGTCTGTGAAAATGGCAGAAACAGACGCCATATAGACAAGGGAATCATACAGAAAAAATCAGAAAGGAATGACGCAATGCTGTTTCAGAAGAAAAAACAGGAAAAAGAAAAGCTGGAATATGACAGGATCAATCAGAAACCGGTCTTAAAATGCAGTATCTGCAATGGCGAGCAGGTAGCCGGATTTAAAGACAACCGTACCGGAAAATTTCATGAAGTAATGTTTGTGCGGAATGAAAAGGATCTGCAGACTTTTAAGGAGATGTATGGTCTGGACGGGATCACGAAGGAATATTAAAGATTTGTATGTAAATCATGCAAGCGGTCATACAGCATAAAAGGATCATGGCTGTATGACCTTTTTTATACTGCAGACCGCCAGAATTTACAGTAATGTAGCCCGAAAGGTGTTTGGCTGGTGGTCTGCAGTCGGGGCATACTGTAAATTTAAGTGGTGTGCAGTATCAATACAAAAGATGGGAGTAAAAGGGTATGGGAGAGGGACACATCAGAAAATATTTTCGTATATTTGCACTGGCAGTTTTAGCCGGCATTGCCATCAGCATCGGCGGGATTGTATATTTATCTCTGGAAAATAAAACAGCCGGAGCGCTTATGTTTACCGTAGGACTGTATACGATCTGCGTTCACGGTCTGAATCTGTACACTGGAAAAGTAGGCTATCTGGTCACGCAGCCGGTTTCGTATCTGGCAGAGCTGATTGTCATATGGTCCGGCAATCTGGCAGGTACAGGACTGGCAGCCGTAGCTGTACGGCAGACCAGAATCAGCGGCATTTCTAAGCTGGCTGGCACAATCAGCGGCACAAAAATAAATGACCGGCTGCTGAGTCTGTTCCTGCTGTCTGTTTTTTGTGGCCTTTTAATGTACGCGGCTGTAGAAGGATACCGGTCGTCCGGGCACCCTGCGATTTTATTTATGGGAGTTGCAGCTTTTATTTTATGCGGGTTTGAACATTGCATTGCAGATATGTTTTACTTTTTTCTGGGCAGAGCCTGGTCAGGACGGGCTGTGGGGTGTATTCTGGTGATTACACTCGGAAATTCAGTCGGGGGAATGCTGATTCCGTGGGTGAAAAAGTGGCAGGCATAAGTGTGAATTTGAGTGTTACATTCTATACATAAACACACCTGTCCGCACACATGTCTTTTTTTCAGCACATCCATGCAAAATATTGAAATTCCAGCTGATTTGTGATATATTGTCAGACGAACGGTATTCAAAAGAAACTGTATCAAATGATATTTTATGTTTTCATTATAGGACTGCCAGCGGGAGCAGACACTTTGCAAGAA
>CANTHI010000146.1 GCA_947653505.1 uncultured Eubacterium sp. | reverse complement strand
TCTTACATTCTGGAAAAGTCACAGGCAGACAGGCCAACGCCTCCCATCCGGCGTCCGCATAGTCAATACACAACATTTTTATGTAAAACGTTGCATTTGCTCTTAAGTTCGCGCCTATGGGGAGATGTCCTGGTTTCCTGCTCCGATCCAGAATGTTAAGAATCCTTAAGGAACAGTTCCTAAGCATTCTGCATTTACTCTATGGTACCGGACGGATGGGCACGGCAGGAAAATTTTTTTGTTATTGACATGCGTAGGATAATGTTGTATTATCATCCGCTTTTATTCCCGGTATAGAAAGATTGCGGCGCCGCACGTTTTGCCGTCCTGGATGTGTATCTGTGTATATTTCATGATACGGATGGGTGGATTTGTGGTAAACTATGGAAAGCAGAATGAGTGCTGCCGGAGAAAAAAGGCAGGTTTGTTGTGTTATTTGATTACAGCTGCGAACCTGTCTGTTTGATTTACGAATGATGTGACAGCGCAGTCTGGCGGCGGTATGCGGGAATAGAATCCTGCAGGCCGCTTTTTTATGGAATCAGACGTAGTTTTCAAAAAAGGAGGGAATTTTATGAGCAGTTTGCAGACATACATAGACGGCTATCTGGATTACTGCCAGTACCAGAAGAGACTGGATAAAAAAACGCTGAAGGCATACCGGATTGATTTGACGCAGTTCCATCAGGCGGTCCGGCCTGCGGAGTTATGCGAGGTAACGCCTGCTGTGCTGGAAGATTTTATTACAGGGCTGCATAAAAAATATAAGCCGAAAACAGTGAAACGGAAAATTGCATCGCTCAAAGCAGTGTTCCATTATTTTGAGTACAGAGAAATGATTGAGCGGAATCCGTTCAATAAAATACAGGTGCGGTTCCGGGAGCCCGTAACTTTGCCAAAAACTATTCCGCTTCGTACCGTTGAAAAACTGCTGTCTGTGATGTACCAGGAACATGCAGATGCGGCGACGGATTTTCAGAAAAACACCTCACTGAGGGATATTGCGGTTATTGAAATGCTATTTGCTACCGGAATGCGGATTTCGGAATTGTGTTCTTTAAAGTCAGCGGATGTAGACCTGCTTGATAAAACGATACTCATCTATGGAAAAGGTTCAAAGGAGCGAAGGATTCAGATTGGCAGTAACGATGTGATTCAGGTACTGGAATCGTACCGGAATGCTTTTGCAAATAAAATCTCCGGATGCGGGAATTTTTTTGTGAACTGGGCAGGAAGGCCGCTGTCGGACCAGTCTGTCCGCAGGATGCTTAATAAATATACGGCGATTGCTGATATAGCGTATCATATTACGCCCCATATGTTCCGTCATACGTTTGCAACAAGTCTGCTGGAGGCGGATGTAGATATCCGGTATATTCAGGAAATGCTGGGGCACAGTTCGATTCATATTACAGAAATTTATACGCATGTTGCGATGGCGAAGCAGCGGGATATTTTGATATCGAAGCATCCGAGGAAAGATTTTCGCATTTCAGGGTAATCAGACCTGTCCGGACAGCATGCGCTGGGCAGATAGCAGTACGGCATGCCTGCAGACAGCGGGATGGATGGGATGAAGAGAAAAAAACAGCCGTGGTAAAGTATATTACGCCTATCATCCAGGAGATTCGTTTAATCGTGATTTCGTCAATCATGGTTCTCCCCGTTCTTTTTTGGAAAGGGAAACCGGAACAATGAAACAGGTCCGCTTCCCTTATCCAGCGTCCGGAAGGCCGGTTTATACTGTTTGGTTTATATTACCTACAAAATATCAATATGCTCCCCCGCCAGCGCCTTATTCATACTGCGCACCGCACAGAACTTCCCGCACATCGAGCAGGAATCCTCCTGCTCCGGTCTGCGTTCTTCGCGTATCCGTTTTGCTGTCTGGGGATCAAGCGCACAGGCCCACTGGCCTTCCCAGTCCAGCGCTTTTCTGGCGTCTGCCATCGCGTCGTCCATCTGTCTGGCGCCGCGCACTCCTTTTGCCAGATCGGCCGCATGTGCCGCGATTTTGGATGCTATGATTCCCTGCTTTACATCTTCCACATCCGGCAGCGCCAGATGCTCCGCCGGCGTCACATAGCATAAAAATGCCGCTCCTGCTGCCGCCGCAACCGCTCCGCCGATCGCAGCTGTAATATGGTCATATCCTGGTGCAATATCCGTAACCAGAGGCCCCAGTACATAAAAAGGAGCTCCTCCGCAAATAGTCTGCTGGATTTTCATATTTGCCGCAATCTGATCAAGTGGCATATGTCCCGGTCCTTCGACCATGACCTGCACATCCTTCTCCCATGCCCGCTTCGTCAGCTCGCCAAGACGCACCAGTTCTTCGATCTGGCAGACATCTGAAGCATCTGCCAGACATCCCGGTCTGCAGGCATCTCCGAGCGAAATCGTCACATCATATTCCCTGCAGATCGCAAGAATCTCGTCATAGTATTCATAAAATGGATTTTCCTCTCCCGTCATACACATCCACGCAAATACAAGGGAACCGCCTCTGGATACGATATTCATCTTCCGCTTGTGACTGCGGATCTGATCAATGGTCTTACGGGTAATCCCACAATGCAGCGTTACAAAATCCACTCCATCCTGCGCATGCAGACGCACGACATCAATAAAATCCTGTGCAGTCAGCGTATCCAGATCCCTCTGGTAATGAATGACAGAATCATACACCGGCACGGTCCCGATCATCGCCGGACACTCCGAAGTCAGTTTTCTGCGGAAAGGAACCGTATCCCCGTGAGAAGACAGATCCATGATCGAATGTGCCCCCATCCGCACGGCTTCCATTACCTTTTGCATTTCAATATTATAGTCTTTGCAGTCTCTGGAAACACCCAGATTGACATTAATCTTCGTACGCAGCATGGATCCAACTCCCTGCGGATCAATGCATGTATGGTTTTTGTTCGCGCAAATCACTACTTTTCCCTCCGCCACAAGCGGCAGCAGCTCTTCCGGCGTCATCTGTTCCTTTCTGGCTACTGCAAGTAACTCCTGCGTCTTTATGCCTTTCCGGGCAGCTTCCATCTGTGTTGTATATTCTCTTGTCATTTCTGTCTCCTTTTATGATTCTGTCTGATTAAAACCGGTAATAAAATAGTCTGCTTCGATCCGGATCTGTTCCTCATCTTTTTTACTGGACGCATCGGCCACACCAATGGTACGCATTCCAGCCGCTTTGGCGGTACGAATAGCATACAGACCGTCTTCCACGACCCAGGTACCTTCCGGATCACTGCCGATGCGCGCAGCGGCCGCCTGAAAAATCGCCGGCTGATCCTTCCCGCTTCCAAATTCTCCACATGTCAGTATTTCCTTAAAATACATCCGGATGGCAAGTCTTTCAAACGCGGCCTCCACAAGCGTCCGCTCATTGGATGTTACGATGATCATCGGCACGTCCGCCGCATGAAGCGCTTTTAAAAAATCGTATACCCCCGCCTTACATCCGGTTTCCGTCCGGTAGGCAGCTTCCACAACCTGAATGATCCCCATCCTGATTTCCTCTGCTGTCTGTGATAATCCGAAAGTATGTTTTAAGTACTGCGCCCCCTGCTGCATCGTCATGGAGAACAAAATCCTGCCTAAAGACTCCGGTGCGTGAACCCCGATCGTCGCAAGATAACGCTCTCCGCTATGCGCCCAGACCGGCATGGAATCCAGCAATGTTCCATCCACATCAAAAATCATGCCGGATGGCCGTTCCCTTTTTAAAAACTGCTCATAAAATTTTTCCATCTGCCTCCCTTTCTGCTTCCGATTTCTCTGTTTTCTCTGTTCCTTTCTTTTTCTCTGTTCCTTTCTTTTTCTCTGTGCCTTTCCTTTTCTCTGTGCCTTTCTTTCTCCCTGTTCCTTTCTTTCTCCCTGTTCCTTTCTTTCTCTCTGTTCCTTTCTTTTTCTCTGTGCCTTTCTTTTTACATCTGTCTCATTTTTTCTTTCAGGCTCCGTGCAGCCCCACAGACATCCGGCTGCGCAAACAATGCGCTGACAACCGCTATCCCGCTGATCCCGCTGCCGCGAAGGCGGTAAAGATTATCCGCGTTAATCCCGCCAATCGCTACTACCGGAATCGGTACCGCTTCACAGATCTCCCGAAGCTGTTCATAAGAAATCACCCGCGCATCCTGTTTTGTTCCCGTCTCAAAGACTGCTCCGGTGCCCAGATAGTCTGCTCCCTGTTCCCATGCGAGCTTTGCCTGACCGACAGTTCTGGCAGATACACCGATGATTTTATCCGGTCCCAGCGCTGCCCGCGCCTGACATACCCCCATATCCTCCTGCCCAAGATGCACCCCGTCCGCATCTGTCACGCGTGCAGCCTCCACATCATCATTGATCAGAAATGGTACCTGATAACCGGCACATAGCTTTCTGAGCCTGTCAGCTTCTTCTAACAGCTCCTGTCGTGGCATATTTTTTTCCCGCAGCTGTACCATTGTCACACCACCCTTTAGCGCCTCTTCCACCTGTTCATATAAGGTACGGCCACGCAGCCAGCGCCGGTCTGTGACGGCGTATAACAGCAGTTCTTTTTTTTCATCCATCTTTTTTTCATCCATCTTTCTTTCATCCCTTTTTTTCCTTCTGTCCATTCTCCTGCTTCCATTTCTTTGCATTCTGTTCTTCCAATACAAAAAAGACGACACCCCGATCTGCCGGGCATCGTCTTTTATCCAGTCATAAAAAATAATTAGAATTGCTTATAAATTATCTTATGGCATTTCTCCATCTGCTTCCCTACGTTGGCATGATCCAAATCAGGTTCCGGGTCTAAGCACTATCAGCTTACTCTCAGCCCATTTGTATGGACTCCCCACGTATTTGTTTTTCATTTTCATTTCAATATGGATATTATAACAATCTTTATCCGGTTTTACAAGAGTTTTATTCCAAAATACTTTCTAATATTCCGGCGGCATAATAATTGCTGCCACAATATACGCCAGCACCTCGCTCCCGCCAGCCAGGCAGAACAGCACCCAGACAAGCCGGATCACCGTCGCATCAATATTAAAATACTGTGCAATACCTCCGCATACCCCGCAGATCACACGATTCTGATTTGATTTTACAAGTTTTTTTGCATCCATTGTTTCTTCCTCCGTTTTTTGTTATTCATTATCATTCATTATCAATAGAAATCATACCCATACCACAGTTTAATTCAAACTCTGCGTCTGCGCCATGATCAATCCGTTTTTCCCTTGACAGCCCGCTGTAGCTATTGTCTCCAATTTCAATGCTGCCTACTCCACATTTTAACACATAATTCACTTCACTGATATCTCTTACAAGCGCCAGATCAACCTCACCCATACCGCAATCAATCCGGGCATTTGCGGTAATATCTGCCTGAATATCCATCGATCCGACTCCGCAGTCCAGACGGACTGTCTGAAATACACTGTCGTCAATCGTAATCTCACCTGCACCAACCGAGCCGGAAAACACATCTGCCTGAATGTCTTCCAGAGAAATCACTCCTGCACCTGCGTTTACACTCAGATTTTCCGCTGAAAAACCACAGTCTGCATCAATTTCTCCCGCATCCATCGAAAGATCCACCTTCTGAAAATGAAAGCCTTCCGGTATTTCCAGATATACGGTGACATCCTTCCTGCCGCTTTTCCCCTGTCTGTTATCCCGGATCATAATCTCTCCAGATTCACATTTTGCTGTAATCTGATCCGACGGCTCTGATACAGATACCAGAATCCGGCTGTCCTCAGATTCTTCGATACTCAGATAACCGTGCCGCAGCCCGACCGAAAGCTTCTGAACCGCAGAACTGTCTATGGCCAGCATCCCGGTGCCTTCATCCGTATCATCCATCGTACCGGAAAATACATCCGCATATTCGCTATCGTCCTCATTTCTGTCATCTGCCGTTACTGTATAGTGTACTTTCTTTTTTGCAAGCTCTACGGCATCACGGGCTGTTTCCTTTGCCTGCCCGAAAAAAGCATCCTCTCCCAGACGCCCTCCGCCCAGTACAAGACTTAAGATCAGCGCTGCACAGCCGATACCGGCACAGCCTGCTGTAATATATAAAATCATCCGAATAAATCTGTTCATGCTGCACTCCTTCCCCACTGCCATACTCTACGGAACAACTGCGCGATCATACGGCATACCCAGGGCAGAAATCTGCCGCACAAAAGCACTACAAGCACCAGACTAATCCCGCTTCCTGCAATCAGAAGCATGCCGATTCCCAGCAGAAACAGCCCTTTTACAAATGACAGCGTACAAAATTTTGCTACTGCTATGATCGTACAGACCACACCACCGATGGCTCCGCCTACCGAAAAAACTCCAAGTACCACAATGACCGCAAGTAAAACACCCACGATTCCAAGCACACCCGAAAGCGCCGCGCCCCAGACAGGAGATGTAAATACCGCCAGAATAATCAGTAATATCAGCTTCGAACGCCTGTCAGTTCCATTTCTGCTGCCGGTCTGTCCGTATGTTCCTTCATACTGGTTATATTTTTTATAATCCGCTCTGTCCGCGGTTTTACTCCATGCATCTTCTCCAGACGATGACGACTGTCCGGACTTTTTCTCAAAATCGTTTCCGGAAAAAATGCTCTTGTATCCCTGACCGGACGACTTTTTTTCATATCCGGATCTTTTGGACTGTGTCTGCCCTTCCCGTACCTGCGGCGGATTTTTTAACGCGCCTGTCATATCACCGGTACTGCTTAACGCTTCTTTAATGCTGTCTGCGATGATCTGCGGGGATTCCAGCTCTTCCAAAACAACCGCCTCATTCTCTACTCCCGCATCATCAAAGTAGCTCCGGTAATAATCCATTGCCTCTTCCCGCTCTTCTTTTGGGATATCATATAACAGACGTTCTAATTGTGCCAAAAACAAATCTTTGTTCATGTTAACTCCTCTCCCGAAAACAATGCACTGATTTTCTCTGAATAACTCTTCCACTCATCACTATACAGACGAAGCTGTGCCTCACCTGCGGGTGTCAGTTTATAATATCTGCGGTTTCTGCCGCCGCATTCCCGGTCGTATACCTGCAGACAGTCATCCTTCTGCAGACGGCGCAGCACCGGATAAAGTGTAGATTCTGACACTTCGATCGTCCTGCGCACATCCTGCGTGATTTTGTATCCATAAGTCCCTTCTTCTTCTTTGGATACGACCGCCAGTACGATTGCATCTAAAAGTGCAGCGCCTGTATTAAAAACCATGCCATCACTCCTTGTATGAATATATTATTTGCTATTTGATATTAGTTGTTGTTTAATACTATACGTTATATAATATCATTTGTCAAGTGGTAATTCCATTCAGAAAAAAATGTTTATAAGGTACGGTATCTACCATCGGGTGCGTAATTCCATGAGACTGGCAGCCATCCTCCCCATAACAGGTGCCATGATCCGCGCAGCAGATTACAAAAGCATTGCCCCGCTGTGCCTCCCAGCCATCCAGAAGCCTGCCCAGCTGGCCATCCACATACCGGAGCGCTGCCGCATGGCTGGCCAGACTGTCAACGCAGGCTCCTTCCAGATAAAAATAATTGGGATAATGTATGGCATCAATATTTACATATAAAAAAATCCGCTGATTTTTTTGTACCTTCGTTAGTTTTTTCAATATAAAATCTACCTGATTTTTTGTACTGTCTTTTACCGGACATCCAAAAGAAGGATTCCAGTAGCTTTTTTGGAAATATCCCGGAAAAACCCTGCCGATATCCGAACGCTTGTCAAAAAAAGACACCCCGCCCACACACCAGGTCTCATACCCGTCCTTTGCAAGCCCTTCCATAATCGTACTTCCGCGAAAGGCATACGCATGCGCAGGCACCTTCCTGCGCAGCCCGATTGCTGTCGGATAAAACAGCATCTCCCTGTCAGCCTGATTTTTGGTGTCATATCTGCATGGCAGAAATCCTGCAAACATGGCGTGATGCGAAGGATAGGTGAAATTTCCAGGCGCCTGACATTTAATCCATCTGCCATAGCGGTTGAGCACCGGAGTCGTTCCGGCTTCCTCTTCCTGCACAGCCACATCATACCGCAGTGTATCCAGACAAAGAAACAGCAGGTCCATCTGGCCAACAATCTGATGCATATCTACACATGCTTCCATTTCGTTCATTTATTTTACCCTCCTGTATTCCATTTTGTATTACTGGTTTTTGCCAGAATATGTCTAGTATAGTGCAGGCTTTTGGAAAAAGCAAATGAGGGTGGGTGCGCCATAGGTGCGAACTTAAGAGCATATGCAACAATTTACATAAAAATGTTATCTTTTGGCTACGCGGACGCTGGGAGAGGGAATTTGCCCCGTCTGCTGTGTCCGCTCCAGAATGTAAGAAGCCCTAAGTATTCTG
>CANTHI010000145.1 GCA_947653505.1 uncultured Eubacterium sp. | reverse complement strand
GATATGCGGCTCAGATCGATGAGATTTTTCTAAGACAGATGAATGAGTGGCGGCTGGAGATCGGGACGGATCTGTATCAGAAATTTGAAAAGTACCACGATATGGACCTGTTAAACGACGCGGTACAGGAACTGATCAACCAGATCATTTTTCTGCGCATCTGCGAGGACCGGAATCTGCCATTATATAAGAGCCTGAAGGAAACCATCCGTGACAGCAGTCAGATTTATGATCAGACAGGTATCAGGATCAGCGGTCCGGATATCAGGCCGGATATGAAAAAAAAGCTGTGTGCCGCGCTGCAGCGGGTGTTTCAGGAGACGGACAGACGGTATAATTCCGGCCTGTTTGTCCAAAACGCGGTATTATCAGAGCTGGATGCGGGGATTCTTTATAAGATGATCCAGTCGCTGTATTACCCGCAGAATCCATATCTGTTTCATATGATAGAGCCTGGCATTCTGGGCAAAATTTATGAAGCGTTTTTAACGGAATGCCTGATCGAAGAGCAGGGCAGGATCACGCTGACGGCCAAAGGGGCCTACCGGTACCGGTCGGTGGTTTCCACACCGACAGAAATCGTAAAATATATGATAAAAACCTCGCTTGGGCCATACTGCGAGGGGAAGACGCCGCGGGAGATTCTAGCGGTGCGGGTTGCGGATATTGCGTGCGGCTCGGGGGTGTTTTTGGAAGAGGCGTATCAGTATCTGGTGGATTACTGTGTGGAATGGTATCTGGAACATGAGCCGGACGTTCTGCTGGAGCTGGACAACGGAAAGAAAAAGCTGCCGTTTGAGGAAAAAAAGGCGATTTTGACGCATTGTATTTATGGGGTGGATATCGATATCCATGCGGTCTGGGTGAGCCGGTTTTCCCTGCTGATCAAATTAATGGAAGACGAGACGCCTGCGTCCATGCATGACTGTGTGCCTGCGCTGCCGGATCTGAATGAAAATATCAGAAATGGAAATGCGCTGATTACGAGGGAGGATCTCGATGACGATATTTGTTCGCCGGAGCTGCTCTGCAGGGTGATCCCGTTTGCATGGGATTTTGCGGACGAACAGACTGGTTTTACAGTTATTGCCGGCAATCCGCCTTATGTAAAGACGGAGGATCTGCATACGCTGGAATCGGATACGGAGTTTGCGATTTATAAGAAAAAATATCAGACGGCGTATAAACAGTTTGATAAGTACTTTTTGTTTATAGAACGTGCCATGCAGCTGCTTCAGACGGGCGGGACGCTTTGCTATATCGTGCCGAACAAATTTTATAAAACGGACGCGGGGCAGAAGCTGCGGCAGCTGCTGGCGGACAGGCTCGTTCAGCTGGATGATTTTGGGGATTTGCAGCTGTTTCCGGATAAGACGATCTATAGTGCGATTGTCTTATGCAGAAATACAAAACATACGTATATGAAGTATACAAATGTGTCCTCGCTTGCGGGCTTGTGGACGGGAGAGGCACAGGAGCAGATGCAGGTGGCAAATGCGTCGCTTGGAAGTGCGCCGTGGCGTCTGTGCACCGATATTCCGTTTATGAAGATGATTTCAGGGCTGGAAAAGCATGCGCGTCCGCTGGGAGAGATCGTAAATATTTTCAATGGGATCCAGACAAGCGCGGAGCGGCCTGAGCCGGTATACTGGTTTACAGGAAAAGAAGTGTTAAATGAAACGGAACATGAGGTCACGATCCGGAAATTTGGCTGTATTTATACGATCGAGAAACGTATTTTAAAACCTTATTTTAAACCGACCAAAGCAGATGAAAAAGGGATGCAGACGTATTCGATCCTGCATACGGATAAGCGTATTATTTTTCCTTATACAGAAGAAGGAAATCTGATCGGTCCGGAAACGATGCAAAAAGAGTATCCTGGCGCTTTCTCGTATCTGAATGCCTGCTATGAGCTGCTCGTGCCAAAGTGTCTGAATCATGGAGTGGGACGGGATATTAAAAACGCGACCAGTGAAAACTGGTATCAGTATGGCCGGACACAGGCGCTGACGGCATTTGTCCACACGCCAAAGCTGATCGTGCGGGTGCTGAGCCGCCAGCCGATGTATGCCTACGATACGCAGGATATGCTGATCGCTTCGGGCGGTACAGCCGGATACTGCGCGATCGCGGCGCCTGAGGACTGTCGTTATGATCTGGCGTACATACAGGCGTGGCTGAATCATCCATATACCGAAAAGCTGCTGCGTACGATGGGGAGTGATTTTGAGGGAGGCTATACGGCCAGAGGCACGTACCTGTTAAAACGGATTCCGTTTTTGGAGCTGGATTTTACACAGGAAGACCAGAAAGCGGTCTATGACGCAGTGGTAGCCGACGCGAAGCAGATCTACCGGCTGAATCTTACCTTACAAAAAAAGTCTGACCGCAGGACCGTAGAGGTACTGGAGCGGGAAAAGGAAAAACGGATCCGTCAGATCGAAGCGCAGATTGCAAAAATCTATCAGATGGAGTTTTGGGTGAAAGCATGATTTTAAAAGAAGACAGTACAAAACAGAAATTAAGAGGCGCTTATTATACGCCGGAAGGCGTGGCGGAAAAGATGGTGGAGTTTTTTCTGGATGATCCTTCGATCCGGTCGGTTCTGGAGCCCAGCTGCGGGAATGGTGTATTTGCACAGATGGCACAGAAAAAACAGCTTCTGAAAAATGGCGCAAGGATGACAGCGATTGAAATCGAAGCCGGGGAAGTAGAAAAAGCAAGGGAGCGGCTGGAGCCGTCGGAAAAGATCCGCCTGCTGGCGATGGATTTTTTTGAATACTACGCGCAAAATAAAGAGCAGGAGCGGTTTGACCTTGTACTGGGCAATCCGCCGTATATCCGGTATCAGTATCTGGAAGAGCGGCAGCGTGCGGAGATGTCACAGATTCTGACTGAACACGGCATGAAGGCAAACAGGCTGATTAATACCTGGGTCGGTTTTCTGGTAGCCTGTGTGCATCTGCTGGGGGAAAATGGGAAAATAGCCTTTGTCATTCCGGCGGAAATTCTGCAGGTCGCCTATGCGCAGGAGCTGCGGCAGTTTCTGGCCGGACATCTGTCCGCGATTACGCTGCTGACGTTTGAAGAGCTGGTTTTTCCCGATATCGAGCAGGAGATCGTGATTTTTATCGGCGAAAAAGCCGCGCGGGAAAAAGGAATCCGGATTATCGGGCTGGACAATCTGGAACAGCTCCGGTCGTTTCAGCTGCCGGAGGATGGTTTTCAAAAGCCTGGTCTTGTACATGAAAAATGGACGAAATATTTTATGAACGAACAGGAAAACAGACTGATCAATCAGATCCGCACAGACAGCCGCTTTCAGAAAATGTCAGATACAGCGCTGATCAATATCGGTATTACTACAGGCAACAACAAATATTTTTCGGTGAACGAAAAGACCGTGGAGGAATATGAGCTCGAATCTGTCGTACGGCCCCTGATTGGAAGAAGTGCCCATGCAGGCAGCGTTTATTTCCGCAAGGAAGACTGGAGCGTGAATGTAAAAAGCGGAAAGGCCGCGTATCTGATCGATTTTCCGGATGTGCCGGTGGAAGAGTATCCGCAAAAACACCGTTCGTATATTAAAAAGGGAGAGAAAAACAAAGAACATGCAGGATACAAATGCAGGATACGGGACAGATGGTACCGCGTGCCTTCCATATGGGTGCCGGATGCTTTTTTTCTGCGCAGAAATAATCTGTATCCCAAGTTTGTATTAAACTGCTGCGGGGCCGTCTCCACGGATACGATGCACCGGCTGAAGTTTCATGACGGCGTGGAGCCGGAGCGGATCGTCCTGTCGTATTATAACAGCGTTTCGTTTGCGTTTACGGAAATCTGCGGACGCAGCTATGGCGGCGGTGTGCTGGAGATTCTGCCCGGAGAGCTGGGAAATGTGGCGCTGCCGGTGCTGGATACGGTTCCGATGGGGCAGGTCCGCGATATTCTGGGCAGGGTCGACGCGATCATAAGACAAAAAGACCAGATCGAAAAGGCTCTGGATCTGGTAGATCAGGAAATACTCGTAGACAGACTGGGATTTGACGCAGAACTCTGTACGATGGCCAGAAAGATCTGGAAGAAGATGCAGCAAAGAAGACTGAGACGCGGATAAGGGGGAAATCACTGATGTTTACACATGAAATGGTAAAATCGTTTAACCAGCTGGAAATGGATGTTTATAATTATATTGTGCAGAATGAAGATAAGGTTATTTATATGAAAGTCCGGGAACTGGCGGATGCCGTCCATGTGTCAACCACGACCGTTCTCAGGTTTTGTAAAAAAGCAGGCTGTGAGGGCTATTCCGAATTCCGGCTGCGCTTAAAGCAGGAGCTTAAGGACAGCCGCAAAATAGCGCTGGATATGGATATTACAGCCATGAATGATTTTTTTCAGCGCGCCCAGACAAAGGCGTTTGAGGAAAATATGAAGGAAGCGATGGACTATCTGATCAAATCCACATCCGTGATCTTCGTCGGGGTCGGCAATTCTTCGATTATGGGCAAATATGGCGCGCGGTATTTTAACAATGTCGGCCTGCTTTCGTTTGCCATAGACGATCCGTTCACGCCGGTCTTCCGCGGTAAAAATGAAAAGACGGCCGTCATCGCCCTGTCCGTATCCGGCATCACAAAAGAAACGATTCATCTGGCAGAGCGGCTAAAGCGCAGAGGATGCTGCCTGATATCCGTTACAAACCGCGCGGACTGTCCGCTGGCAAAAATGAGCCACTGTAATATCAACTATTATATCCCAAGCTACAACAGGGAAAATTATGACCTGACTTCCCAGATGGCGGTCGTATTTATTATCGAATATCTGGGGAGGAAGCTCAAGGGGGTTCATAACTCTGCCGAGGATCTGATGGACTGGTAATACAAAATCACGGAAAGAGCTGGTAACAAATAAAACAGAATCGGTCAGATATGTGCATATTTTATAATATACAGCAGCAAAAACAGTGCATTTTTCACAATAAAACAGAATGCGCTGTTTTTTGTTTGTAACAAAATATAAACATAGGTAACGGATTCCTTTCCGGCGCCAGACTGCTGACAAATGGAAAACAGATTGCTATAATGTGCTCATCAGATAACAAAACAGCTGGAACATGGGCGGCTGGATCAAATTTAAGGAGGAAAAAAATATGGTAATCCGGTTATTTTGCGCAGCAGGTATGTCAACGAGTGTTCTTGTAAAGAAAATGCAGGAAGCAGCAAAGGAAAAAGGAAAGGATGCAGATATTGCGGCATATCCGATCTCAGAGATGGAGAGACTGACGGACGGTATCGATGTGGCTCTGCTCGGACCGCAGGTAGGATTTGAGCTCGGAAAAGCAAAACAGATCTGTGATCCGAAGGGGATTCCGGTAGACGTGATTCCGATGCAGGACTATGGAATGTGCAACGGGATGAATGTGCTGAAATTTGCGTATAAGCTTGCAAAAAACAAGTAAAAGGAAAGGTGGATGAAAGCAGTGAATCAGTTTCTGAGCGATAAAGTGCTTCCTAAGATTATTAAGTTTATTAATACCAAGGGAGTACAGTCCATTAAAAATGGTATGGTATATTCCATGCCGCTGCTGATTGTCGGTTCTGTTTTCCTGATTCTGGCAAATTTTCCAGTGCAGGCTGTTGTTGATTTTCTGGAATCATTTGGAATCAAAGATGTCATGGATCAGGCTTACGGGGCTACGTTTAATATCAGTGCCATGATCGGTGTCATTGGTATCAGCTATACTTATGTAAAACTGGAAGGGCAGGAGCCGCTGAGCGGTTCCATGATTGCACTGGCGACGTTCCTGCTTCTGATGCCTTCGCATATTACGACAGAAAGCGGAGAAATCGTAGGCGGGATTATCGATAAATCATGGACGGCAGGCAAGGGCATGATCGGCGCCATTATTATCGGTCTGATCGTTCCGGTTGTTTACTGCTGGTTTTTGAAAAACAATATCAAGATCAAAATGCCTGCGGGCGTTCTGGAAGGTGTGGCAAACTCTTTTTCAGCGCTTATTCCGGCGGCAGTTATTATTACCGGCGCGACAGTGATTCATGGAATCTGTTCCCTGGGCTTCCATACGACTCTGATGGAAACGATTTATAAAGTCATCCAGACGCCACTGCAGGGTATGACAGACTCTCTGGGCGGAGCGCTTCTGATGTGCTTTGCGGGACCATTCCTGTGGCTGTTTGGCGTACATGGTTCTACGGTAGTCGGCGGTATTATGTCAGGTCTGTTAACAGCAAACAGTCTGGAAAATCAGGCGATTATCGACAGCGGACTGGAGCTGACGCTGGAAAACGGCGGACATATCGTAACACAGCAGTTTTACGATCAGTTTATCAATGTAACAGGAGCCGGCATTACGATCGGCCTTGCGATTTTCCTTTGCTTCTTTGCAAAGTCCAAACAGTTAAAGACATTAGGAAAAGTAGAGATTGTTCCGGCATTTTTCGGAATCAACGAGCCGATCTTATTCGGTATCCCGATCGTTATGAATCCTATGATGGCAGTTCCGTTTGTTGCCATGCCGCTGATCTCCTGTGTCATTCAGTACTTTGCGCTGTATACGGGAATCTGCCCGCTGTACACAGCGACACAGGTACCGTGGACCTGCCCGCCGATTATCTCCGGATTTTTGGTAGGAGGATGGAGAAGCGCGCTGCTGCAGGTAATTATCTTTATCATTTCATTCTTTGTCTATCTGCCGTTTATCCGGCGTATTGATAAGGTCAGTCTGACGCAGGAGCAAAAAACGTCGGTAGATGATGATGATGATGACTGGTAAAAATCAGAACAGATTCTGCTGATGTGGTGACTGCAGAAGGCTGGTTCAGACAGAAAATGGAAACAGGTACATAAAGTGATGGGGAATCCACAGCCATAAAGCTTTGTCATGGATGGGTGGCAGTACGAAAAAGATTTGTCATGAATCAGTGGCAGTACGAAAAAGCTTTGTCATGGATCAGTGGCAGGCTGAAATGACAGGAGTTCCGGCATCATGAGACAGATGTATCATTAGGGAAGGAAATCCGGGATCGTGATGTAATAATAATCAATCCGGCACTTGGGCACAGATAAGGTTCCTGTAAAGTGCCGGATTAATTTCTAATAAGATCTGGCAGGAAGCCGTAAGTAAAACAGGTAAAGAAAACAAGAGTCAGGAAAATAAGAATAATTCAGGAAAATATCGGGAAGCTAAGAAAGAGTCAGGAAAATAAATCGATTTAGAAAATATAAAGAAGATATTAGAAATAAAGAAGTAGAAATAAAGAAGATATTTACAAAATAAAAAAGATATTTACAAAATAAAAAAGAGCCAGGGAATAAGAAGGAGAGTAAGAAAAAATCAGGGAAATTAAGAACGATTCAGCAAAGCAGGAAAGTCATAAAGAAAGAACCGGGATATAAGAGTGATTCAGCAAAGTAAGAAAGAACCGGGATATAAGAATGATTCAGCAAAGTAAGAAATTTAGCCAGGTAAAAAAGAATCGGGATATAGGAACGATTCAGAAAATAAAAAAAACAGAAAAGGAGAACAAAAATGGCAGAAGTTAGTGAACAGTTTGAGATGTTATGCTTTCAGGTAATTACGTTTGTAGGAACAGCACGGACACATTTTATCAATGCGATCCAGAGCGCAAAGGCAGGAAAGTTTGAGGAAGCGCAGAATCTGTTAAAAGAAGGAGACAGCGCGTTTTCGCAGGGTCATAATGGACACGCGGATCTTCTGACAATGGATGCAAATGGAGAATTAAGCGGCGGGCTGATGCTTTTAATGCATGCGGAAGACCAGCTGATGAGCGCGGAAAATTTCCGCATCCTTGCACAGGAGTTTATTGAGCTGTATCAGAAGCTGGAAGAAAAGAACGGATAAAAAAGATCATAGGTATGATAGGTATCAGTATGATAGGTATCAATACGATAGATATCATAGGATGGAAAGGATGGACGTATGGGATTTCAGAAAGGATTTCTCTGGGGCGGAGCCGTAGCTGCACACCAGCTGGAAGGCGGGTATGACAAAGGCGGCAAGGGACTGAGCATTATGGATGTGGTTACTGCCGGAGATGTAAACACAAAGCGCAGGGTAACGGATGGTATCATCGAAGGGGAATTTTATCCAAATCACGATGCGATTGACTTTTACAGCCATTATGAAGAAGATATCCGCCTGTTTGCGGAGATGGGCTTTAAATGCTTCCGCACAAGTATCGCATGGGCAAGAATTTTTCCAAATGGTGATGAAAAACAGCCGAATGAGGAAGGGTTACAGTTTTATGACCGCATGTTCGACACCTGCCGCAAATACGGCATTGAGCCGGTCATTACATTAAGCCATTTCGAGATGCCGCTGCATCTGGTAAAGGAATACGGCGGGTGTCGAACATGCGGTCATAAAACTGTAACCCTT
>CANTHI010000144.1 GCA_947653505.1 uncultured Eubacterium sp. | reverse complement strand
ATCACCAGCTGCGGATCATCAAGAACCGGATCGAGAAAAAGTATATGTGGTAGAAAGATTTCAGATTCATGAAAAAGCAAAAGGAGATTCCAGCCTTCTCACACGGCTTTATGGCAGCGATCCTTATCGGTTTCAGGTGATCGTACTGGAACAGGATATTCCAACCGTAAGGGAATACCAGACTTTACTGAAAATTATGAAAGAGGTGAAGCCGGCATACATGGAATCGGAGCTGATCGTACTAAAGCCTTATCTGTTCTTAGGGCAGCATACCTATCTGGGGCTGAACACCATACTGGGCAGATACCAGTATCTGTCACTGGACGGAGCTTCCATGACGTCATTTACCATTCTGGGTGCGGCCGGAAAAGAGAGGAGAACAACATGAAAAATTCCAGATACTTTCCCTTTGAAAGAAACAAATATTTTTACGGCAAACTCCTGTCCGTAGACGACTTTGAGCTGGAACAGCGCTATATCAACAACAAACGCAGAATGATCAACCGCTTTTTGCAGGGCGCAGGTGTCGTCGCGGGACTGCACGTCGTCCGACTGGATGAAAAGACCATTTCTTTGGAACGCGGTTTTGCGCTGGACGCCCTCGGACGGGAGATCGTGGTAGATGTGCCGCTCATCCGCAAGCTGTCCATGCTGGAAGGCTATGAAGAAAGTGTGGAAGGCAGCGATCAGGACTACGTTTATTTATGTCTGGATTACGAGGAAGAAGAAACCGGCGCGGTACACAATATAGCAGGAACCGCCATGATCTCTGGCGGGGAGCAGGCATTTAATAAAATCAGGGAAACGTACCGCCTGTACCTGACAGACATCGCACCCAGACAGGAAAATCTGGATAAAAGCGCGCTTTACGAGCAAAGCGGTATTCTGTATGCGTCCGGCGGTGTCAGCGTCCGTCTGTCGCTGCCCAGATATGTCAGTACAGGAAGTACGTTTCAGATCCGTATAGAAATCGGGAATACGACAAAAAAATATCTGGAATTTTCCTTCGGTCTTGGACTGGAATGTATCGATCAGGAAGGCAGGTCCGCTTTTACTGTAAATTTTAACGAAACACAGTACGAAAAAAAGGGAAGCTATCTTATGACTTACCAGGTCACAGCTGCGGATCTTCCAGGAGCAGATGCAGCTGTAAGACTGCAGGAAAAAAGTATGCAGCTGTATCTGAATAAAGAACCGCTTGCAGCTGATCAGATTTTAAATCCAGGCGCCCTGGTATTTCCGGTACAGATTATCCAGGGAGATATCCGCAATCAGGTGATCGCGGATTATTACCGTACAGCGATGGATCAGATCGTCCAGCCGGATCAGGCCGGACGTCTGTATCTGGCAAAGATTGATCTGCTGCGTACCTCCAGGGAAGGCACGGACACCTGTCTGATTGATCAGATCGAAAACCTGCCGTTCCATCAGTATATCCTGAACCAGAATTTAAGCTTTGCCCTGCATCAGATGACAGTCGACGGCTTTGACGTTTCCGGCGCGCGGGGGACGCATCCGCAGCAAAGGCGGACGGGAGGTGCGCCGGAGCAGCGGGAACAGGGAATCCTGATGGCACAGGGCAGCTACTGGCTGGATCTGGATGGCGGCGGGGAGCGTGGGGACCGGTTTATTGGAGAAGAAATCCCGCACGGGCTTGGACTTGGCCCGGCCTTTGTAACTGCCGGACTGGAAGATGCTGACGGCATTGTTACATATGGCTCCAGCGAGATATTTCCGGATATGGAGCTGCTGCTCGAGTTGTCCGTACGGGTATATCCGGATAAAGGGACATTCCAGATCGCGGGAAGGCTGCGGGAACAGATTATTAAAAACGGTGTGATGGTCCACTGGACAGCGCTGATGCAGGCGGAAGAAAAAAAGACGAAAAAGCTGACGCGTAAAATATTTATCAAGCCTGGCATTTTGGAATTAGCGGTGCGTGAGAGCCATTATCTGGAAGCAGTCTGCACAAATATGGATGATAAAACGGTAGAATGGAGCGTACAGCCGCACGGCGGGAGCATCAGCCCGAACGGCATGTATACGGCGCCAAATATACCGGGAGTATACGAAGTGGTCGTACAAAGCACCGCCTACCCGCAGGTCCGGGCCTCTATTTTTGTAGTGGTCCGGGAAGAATCACAGACTGTCTGATCCGGACTGACGTACCTGAACCGGAGGAAAAAGGATGACGATTGAGACATATAACAAAGTATATACGGTTGTACGCCACTTATACGCCGGACTGCATATGGATCATTATATCTGTAGATGCAGAAACGACCAGCAGCTTTATAATATCATCCGGGTAAGAAGCCGCAGGATCACAGCGCGGATCATCGAATTTGTCAGCCTGCAAAAAAGTAATAAAAGCTTTTCAGATTTTGTGGATGAGTTTGTATACGAGGGAGATCTGCATGCCGTTTTTACCTACGCGGAGGGGAAGAATCTGCAAAGGAAGCTGGAAGAGCCCTGCACGCTCCATGAACGGATGGAGACTGGAAAACGGCTGATTGAGCGCATGGTACTGCAGCAGCAGCCGTATTATTTCCAGTGCCAGTGCCTGTCTCCGGAAAATATCATTGTGACAGAATCGCTGGATGTACGGTTCTGGTACACCTTTAGCGATATCGAAAACTATGACGCCTACGGCGGACAGCAGGCAGGCGCGTATCTGTACCGGACCATCCGTCTGCTGTTTGCACCGGAGCTTAACAGACGCGTACTGGATCCGATGGAAGCGTTTTTAAAGCAGCTTCAGGAAGAAAAGCAGCCGGATTATATGGTGCAGTATCAAAGGTATTGCGCCGTCTGCGAAGAGATCAGAAAGATTCCGGAAAAAGAGATGGAGCTTCCTAAAAATTTCCTGTATCATGTATGGAATTTTATCAAAAGTGTGCGGGGGCTGATCAAAAGGACGATGCTGACGCTGATTTTTACCGGTGTGTTTATCTATATGATTTACTGCATCTGCCGCTCGTTCAGGGTACAGGGATATGTATGGCATTTTGATTCGATCGGTACGATGCAGCTGGAAGAGGAAACAGCGCCGGCAGACGAAGAAAGGAAATAGGTTTATGAAGTTCGGGAGTAATTTTGCAGTCTCTTTCCGTTCCTTTGGGAAGAAGATGCGGCGGATCCTGTTTGCACCTTTTGAAATGGCATTCCGCAGATTCAGGCAGAAGACCAGCTCTGGCAGTATTTTAAGCAGGGTCAGTGAGGATGTCCGCGAAGAAGTCAGGGATATTGCCAAAAAACCGGAATCAATTCAGGACTACGTCCTGTTCGGCGATCATTATGTAGCAAAGAAGCTGCTGTATGTGGCCGGAATACTGCTGATGTTTCTGATCATATTTTTGTTTACGGTGGTGCGCCCGATGATCATCTCCAGATGGCTGACCAAAACGATGGTCATCAATGATCAGGCGGTTGCGGACTATTCAGGCAGGGTGCGTCTTTTGAGCGACAGGGATAAAAAAACGCTTATATTTGCCGGGATTCTGGAAGAAGGCATGATACAGGGAAAAGGAAAACTGTATGATTATGACGGGGAAATGGTCTATCAGGGAGATTTTGCGGATGACCTGTTTGACGGCGAAGGAAAATTATATGAAGACGGCCAGCTGTTGTATGACGGCAGCTTTGTAAAAAATGAATATGACGGCAGCGGGATTTTGTACCAGAAAAACGGAAACGTGCAGTACAAAGGACAGTTTTTGCAGGGTATGAAAGAAGGCAGAGGGAAATATTACGATAAAGACGGACAAACGATCTACGACGGACAGTTTCAAAGCGATGCGTTTGTCACAGGATACGCCCGTCTGTCTGATGACGAAGGACGTCTTTTGTACGATGGACAATTAAAAGACAGTGCTTATGACGGAGAAGGCATGCTGTACGAAGACGGAGAGCTGATATATGAAGGCGGCTTTTCACAGGGAGCATACAGCGGCAGGGGCAGACTGTATGAAGACGGAGAGCTGTTGTATACAGGCGGCTTTAAAGAAGGCACTTATGACGGCAGCGGTGAACTGTACAAAAAAGGAAAGCTGCGCTACGAAGGAGAGTTTGCCGCAGGTTTTTTTGAAGGGGAAGGAAAAAAATATACGCCGAAGGGAGACCTGCGTTACGAAGGCAGTTTCACCGCTGGTCAGTTTGAGGGAGAAGGCGTACTCTATTTCCAGAATACGGCTGTGAAAAAATACGAAGGCAGCTTTGCCGCCGGCCAGTACGACGGAAAAGGCAGACAGTATACAAAAAACGGATACGTGCGTTATGCGGGCAGCTTTGCGGCTGGTGAATATGACGGGAAAGGAATGCTGTATTATTACGATACCGGAGTAGAAAAATATAACGGCAGCTTCGCAGGCGGCCAGTACGATGGAAAAGGAAAAAGATACACGCCGGACGGCTATCTGTGCTACGACGGCTATTTTGCCGCCGGCCAGTACGACGGAAAAGGTACATCCTATTATTGGAATACAGAAATCAGAAGATACAGCGGCAGTTTTTCGGCAGGCAGATTTGACGGAACCGGATGCAAATATACGAGAGCAGGCGTTTTGGAATACAAAGGCAGCTTTGCGGAAGGAAAAAAAGAAGGCCAGGGAAAGGCTTACGATGAAGCAACCGGAAGTATGATTTATGAAGGCGGTTTTTCGCAGGGGGAGTATTCCGGGGCAGGCAAAGTATATTCCACGTCAGACGTTCTGATTTATGATGGAAATTTTTCACAGGGCGAATACTCCGGCGCCGGAAAGCTCTTTGATGAGACGACCGGAAACTTAATTTATGACGGCAACTTTTATCAGGGTCAGTACGAAGGACAGGGCACCCGGTATGACCCGGTCACGCAGGCGGTTATTTACGAAGGAAGTATGAGACAGGGCCAGCCGGACGGCAAAGGAAAGAGCTACAACAGCAAAGGAATCCTGCTATACGACGGGGAGTTTCTGCTGGGCAGCTATAATGGCGAAGGAACCCTGTATCATCCGGAGACCGGCCAGCCGGAAGCAAGCGGCATATTTGTAAACGGAACGATGCTTCCAAAGCCGCAGGACGGGACAGAAGAACAGCCGGAAGACGCAGCGGGAACAGCGGGCGAAGAACAGCCGGGAAAAGCAGCAGGAACAGCGGGTGAAAAACAGTCAGAAGACGCAGCGGGAACAGCGGGTGAAGAACAGCCGGGAAAAGCAGCGGGAACAGCTGGTGAAGAACAATCCAAAGACGCAGCGGGAACAGCGGGTGAAGAACAGCCGGGAAAAGCAGCGGGAACAGCTGGTTAGGAGGAAGAACATGGCAGACTACACAATTATTACAGATATCGGAAATGCTCTGGTCAGGCTGCTGCGGGATACGATGGTTCCCGACGTGATTCAAAACGCCGATGCGATCGGTCTGTGCAGCCCTTCAGATAAAGGTGATTACATGCTCGGACTTTATTTGTATGACATACGGGAAAGCGAAGAAGTGTATGATACTGGTATGCGTCCGGCCGGACAGGACCGGCAGCGTTATCCATCTGTCTATCTGAATCTGTATTACATGCTGACCGCCTATTCCATGAGCGATATCAAATTCCGCGCGGCAGAAGAACAGCGGATGATCGGCAGGGCGATTCAGGTGATGGCAGACCATCCTGTTCTGGATGCCGGCCTGTTTGAAAATGTAACATCAGCCGGCCGTTATCCCATCCGGATTGACCCGCAGCGCCTGGACAGCGAAGAAAGAATGCGGCTATGGAATATCCCGAATGTACCATATAAGCTTTCCATGTATTACAAAGTATCCCCTGTTGAGATCGAATCATCCCGTGTCCGCCAGGTGCAAAGGGTACAGCGTATAGACATGGATTTTACAGAACAGTGACAGCTGCATAGTATCAGGCAGACAGAGAATCCATCCTGCAACATGAAAAAGGGCAGAAAAGGACAGAAATAGTAACAGGTCAGCTTGTCTGAACTGTTACCAGAAATACAATCCAGATTCTGCAACCCCAATAAGGAGAAAAAATGGGCAGTATCAGAGAACGGGTTTCTATTTGTGTATCGCTTGTCATCGCGGCAGTAGATGATTTTACCGGCAGACCTGTAAGCCGCGGCAGGCTTCGCGTCTGGATCGACGGAGAACGGCCTCCGGTGGCAAAAGAAGACGGATATTATATTTTTACAAATCTGCGCGGCGCCAGTCCTGTGATTCATCTGGAAGGCCCTGTGTTCCACAGACAGGACATTGTGTTCGATGAAAGAAAACGGATCCAGTACGAAGGAAAAGTACTGAAAGTCCGTATGATTCCAAACCACGCTTATCCCATTCCGCGCGGTACGACCTGTATACAGGGACACGCCATACCAGACAGTACGGTTCTGGCATACAATAAGACGTTAAATAAACCGCTCCGGCTGCTGTATCCTTACACAGCCGGACAGGAAGAGATCGGTATTTTTCATCCGGATGAGATGGATCTGGAAGGAAAGAAATTTTATATCCGGAATAAAGAGGGCACGCAGCAGGAAATTCTGCAGATTGCCGGGCACCCGGCGGAGTCATCCGCAATAGCAGAAGCAACCGCAACAGCAGGGATATCCGCGACAGCACAGTCAGAAGAGAAAAATAAGAAGAACCTGTACCAGCTGTATTTACCGCTCGCATATTCTTACAGGAAAATCGGGACTGAAATTTTTCCGGTTTATATGTCCAAAGCTGACCAGTCTGGAGATTTTTACCTGCCAGCCGCTGGTGTTTATACCGATACAGCCGTATTTGCATTCTGGCTGGAAGGCAGTGAACAGGAGCAGAAGGAAATGGAGCTTATAAGCGGGAAAGTGAACCTGCTTTCCGGTGCGCTTGGTTTTTCGGGACAGGAATAAGAGGAGGATATACATGGCACAGTGCGCATGCGCTGCAGGTATGCTGCAGTGTACGTTCGGAATGACGCCGTCCGCGTTTATGGTGCTTCCGGACAAAATGATTTTAACAGAAAACAAACCAATGGCTAACATCATGGACAATAAGCCACTGGTCAATATTCTGCCGTTTGGTATGTGCCAGTCACTGGCCAATCCAACAGTCGCAGCCGCTACGGCAGCGGCATTTGGCGTACTGACTCCGATGCCGTGCGTACCAGTGACAACGGCGCCCTGGGCTCCAGGCTGTCCGACTGTACTTGTAAAAAACATGCCGGGCCTGACCAATAACTGCAAGCTGTTCTGCAACTGGGGCGGCGTCATACAGTTCCAGAATGCCGGGACGACGAAGATACAGATGCCTTAGCGCTGCCGTATCAATACAGAGGAGGATACAAATGTGGAAAAATGGTTGGAATGGCTGACTGCAGGCGTCAATATCGCCCTATGCTTTGCGGCGGCAGGATGCCTTGGCATTGCAGCCATTTATTTATGGAGAAATTACAGGCTGGAAGAGCTGGTACTGGATTATCAGAAAAAAGCGAGATTACAGACCAGTCAGATTTCAGAAAAAATAAAGGAACAGCAGCCAGAGCATGATCTGTACATGCTGCCGGCAGAGCTGCTTGCCCTGCTGCAGGGATCAGACAGGCACAGACTGTCCCTGAACGATCAGAAAAATGTGCAGGCGGTCAGCATGGCTGTAAACAGCAGTGAATTTTCACGCATGATCCATGCGATGGAGGCAGAACAGGTCTTTTCTTTTATCAACCGTTTTTTGCAGGAAGCGATTCCGTTTATTTACGGGGCAGGCGGATTTGTGGAAAAATTCCAGGACTGCGGCATGATGGCGCTGTTTCTGGATCATTATGAAGAGGCGGTTGTATCTGCGGTTTCGATCTGCGAATTGCTGAACGATCTGGAACAGGATATGCCGCAGTACGGTACATTTTCCATCGGGCTGACATATGAAAATGCTGTAGTCGGCGCGGTAGGAGACAGCCGCAGGATGTCGCTTCTGACCTTATCAGAAGAAGCCTTCGGGATATCCGGATGGCTGATGCAGATCGCTGGAAAATATTATGCAAGGATTCTGGTGACGGATACTTACGCAAACCTGATCACAGATTTCCAGAGAAAATTTAACATCAGACTGCTTGGATATGTATATATCCGTGATACGGACTGTATGAAAAAAATCTACGATGTGTTTGACGGAGATGCGAAGGATGCGCGCAACCGGAAACGGCAGACGAAAATCGTATTTGAAAAGGGGGTTGCGCTGTTTCTGGAGCAGCAGTACACGCAGGCCCGGCAGTGCTTTATCGAGGTACTAAAGATGGACCGGATGGATCAGGCAGCGAAAGAGTATGTGTTCCGGTGCGATGAATATATCCATCATGGGGATGGGAAGTTGTATATTGAGCGATATGGGTAGATGCGGGGGGGGGGATATTGGCTATGCGGACGCCGGATGAGGGAACCGGACCTGTTTCATTGTTCCGGTTTCCAGAATGTAAGAAGCTCTAAGTATTCTGCATTT
>CANTHI010000143.1 GCA_947653505.1 uncultured Eubacterium sp. | reverse complement strand
TATCTGGCTGCACGGATCCACAGTCCGGGTCTGATGTCAGAAAATAACGTGCCAAAAGGATGCAGTTCTTATCAGTTTGAGATCTATCATCTGGACACGGACTGTGGATCCGTGCAGCCAGGATATCCTCATCGTATACATACAGACTCAGATATCTGGCGGCATCCGGTATCCCAAATGCTACTGTCACCATACTGATTTTTGTATATCTGAGCCTGTCAGCCGCAGCTTTTACCTGCGCAGGAGCATTTTGTATGATGTATGGCATCCGGTTCAGAGGCAGGGAGCTCACCAGCCTGTCATAAGAAGCTGTGGTTCCATCTGAAAAGAACAGTACTTTCCTGTCAGCATCTACCGATTTCACTTCTTTTTTGTACCGGATGCTCTTATATACCGTCTGGTCCGGTTCTTTTAAAGGATTCAGAAATGTCTCAAACCCGCCCTGAACCGGATACCGGAGCTCCTGCATATACATACCGTTTCCCGTATTGTCTGTCATGGCTCCATACAGTACCTGATGCCGGTCTGTATGGACAAATCTGGGCCCCATCCAGGATGCCGACAGCTTTTCGGACTCCATCCGCCAGTACTTTCTCGTATAGACATCATAAAATCTTTCTTTCATGACTGTTCCATAAGAACATGACAGCCAGTCGGCATAATTACAGATTTTGCGGTCCGTATCCCTGTCCAGAAAACTCTCCAGACACTCGCAGCGTTCTGCTACGTCAAGGCCATACAGGTTATGGCTGACCGGATGCTTTACATACTTTCCTTTATAATAGCTTACCAGCTCCGGCGGCATCGTCCGATAGCGTGACTGGTCAAAGAGCGCGCGCACCGTCTGGTCGGCGGTAAAAGACATATGCGGTCCCAGATCAAACAAAAAACCATCCCGCTCCATCGTCATACAAAGACCACCCGGCCTGCTGTTTTTTTCATAGATCGTTATATGATCCTCTTGTTCTCCTTGCACATGCGCCATATATGCCAGTCCGGCAATTCCGGCGCCAAGAACTGCAGTGTTCACAAGCTGTCCCTCCTGTACATATTAAAATGAACTGCCATCCGGCATCTGCGGTTTTTCACACTCATCCAGAAACGGGGCCAGATCATCAAACTCTGCCGCTTTTAAGGAACCATCCGGCATCACCTTAGACGCGATTCTGGGCGCCATCGGCCCGAACGGCTCCAGCATCACCTCACAGACCACAGGCCCGTCCGCCGCATATACCTCCTGTATCTTACTTCCCAGATGATCACCATAAGAAATCCGCACCGCAGGCAGACCATAGGCCTGCGCAATCCTCATAAAATCAGGCGTACCAACGCCGCTGTCCGGTCCGACGCCCAGAAATCTGTCATGCATATAATTGTGCTGGTTATGCCGGATCAGCATATAGCCATTGTTATTGTATACAAACAGCTTTACCGGAAAACGGTAATACGCAAGCGTTGCAAACTCCTGTATGTTCATGGAGGTACTGCCGTCACCGGCAATCGCTGTGACCGGCTGGTCCAGACAGCCGGCAGCGCCCGCCCAGAATCCCATACAGGACAATCCTCCGGAAATGAAATACTTCTGGTTTTTCTTTATATGCCATGTCTGGGATACGACGTTGCTGACACTGCCCGTATCTACGAGGATGACTGCATCCTCAGGAGCCAGCTTTGATAATACGGATGTAAAATAGTAAGCGTTCAGCGGATTTTTCTTTTGGTAGGTATCCAGCACAACCGGAAACTGCTCCCGCATCCTGGCACAATGCAGCACCCAGCGGTCACATTTTACAGGCTCTGCATCCTGAAATGTCTTTACAAATTGTGCAACCGTACATTCACATTTGTAGTCCACAGGCACTTCATTTTTCGCCAGTTCCAGCGGATCGATATCTGCCTGTACTTTTTTTGCATGCAGGCCAAACCGGTCCGGATAATACCCGATCGTGGAAACAGACAGCCGGCAGCCCAGAATCAGCAGCAGATCCGCCTGCTGGATCGCAAAATGTGCCACTCTCTGGCCATTGGAGCCGGGCCGGCCGACATAATACCTGTCATCCGATGAAATACATCCGATGCCCATCCGCGATGTAACGACCGGAATATTCAGTCGGTGGCTGAGCGTTTCGATCTCATATTTTGTCGCTCCGCCGCCTGCCAGGATCAGCGGTCTTTCAGATGTTTCCAGCAGCTGTCTGATCTTACCTTCATAGGGCAGGGTATAAGATTTTTCCACTGCCTGATACCCGGTCATTTCATCCGGCACCTGCTGATTCTGGACGTCTACCGGAATATCCAGCCATACCGGTCCTTTCCGTCCGGTTACAGCCTCTGTGCAGGCACGTTCGATATGATAACGGATATCCGCAGGCTTCATGACAGCCGCAAAATATTTTGTGATTGGACTTACGATCTGCTCCAGAGGAATGCTCTGCGTCCCATGCTGCCGGATTCCTGTCTCCTGCTCATAACGGAGCAGTCTGGAATTTGCCTGTCCGGAAAGCACAATCAGCGCACTGGAATCTGTATAAGCCTGCGCTACTCCCGTAAGGGCATTTGTCGCCCCGGGTCCTACTGTAACAAGCGCCGCCCCCAGCTTATGATGGACGCGGGCATAAATATCCGCGTCCATGACAGCCGCCTGCTCATGATGCGTACACACTGCCCGTAAGCTTTCATTCCTGCACAGAGCATCCGTCAGCCACATGGCAGAGCTTCCGGATACCATAAATACCGTATCCGTACCAAGACTCTGGATATAATGAAATACATATTCTGATACCGTCACAGGTCCGCTCCTCCTTTACTCCCATACTTTCCACGGCGCCTTTCCGGACGCCCACAGCTCTTCCAGCTGTGTCTTTTCTCTGAGGGTATCCATACACTGCCAGAAGCCGGTATGCTTATACGCCATCAGCTGTCCCGCCCTGGCGACAGCTTCCAGCGGTCCTTTCTCCAGCACCGTATCATCCCCGCCGATATAGTCCAGAAACTGCGGATTGCATACCATATACCCGATATTAATAATGTTGCTGTCTCCGACCGTCTTTTCCCGAAACTCCAGTATCGTGCCATCCTTATCCACATCCAGCACCCCGAATCTCTGCCCGCTGTTATACGTACTCATCGTAACCATCTTTCCGTGGGATTTGTGATATGCGGCCAGTTCCCGGATATTCAGATCCGCAACACCATCCCCATACGTCAGCATAAACGGTTCGTTATCCAGATACTCTTTAATCCGTTTGATCCGTCCGCCTGTCATCGTCCGCCTGCCGGTATCCACAACCGTCACTTTCCAGGACTCCGCAAAATTGTTGTGAATGGTTCTGGAGTGTTCTTTGGAAAAATCATTGGAAAAATCAAATGTAATATCGGACCGGTACAGAGCATAGTTGTGAAAATATTCTTTTATGATATGCTGCTTATATCCCGCGCAAATAATAAATTCATCAAATCCATAGTGAAAATACTCCTTCATAATGTGCCATAAAATAGGCTGTTCTCCAATCTCAACCATAGGTTTTGGTTTTACAACCGACTCTTCACTGATGCGGGTGCCAAAACCACCCGCAAGAATTACTACTTTCATGTTTCTTTTCCTTTTTTTATATTTCTTTTTATGTTTTATTTTATGTTTCTGGTTATGTTTCTGGCATTTTTGCTGATCTGATAAAAATCCGGCACAGAGCGCAGTCCCAGCTCTAAAACTTCCCGGAGCCGTACCTTGCTTTCATCATGCTTCCGTTTGCGGAATGTAATCTTTTCAAAGACCACCGCATTTTTATACTGTACAAACAGCGCGTTCAGTACCGCATTCGGAAGCATACAAAACTCTGGCAGGACATCGATATATTGTGCAACAAGCTCTGTCTTCATAAGCCGGAACGGCGCTGACCCGTCCGGCATACTGCTTTTGAAAAAAACAAATAAATAGCACCTTAAAACAAAGTCAACAAATCTGCGCACCCTGCCATCTTCCCTGTCAGCCCTGTTCCCAATCACGCAGTCATACCGTTTGCGCATCTTCCAGAACCGGTCAAATTCCGCGGGATCCGTCTGTCCGTCCGAATCCGACATAAAGATCCAGTCCGCATGGTGATCCACCGCATACTGGTACAAAAAACGGACTTTTGTCCCATGTGTCGTATCCGGTCTGGATAAAACCTCCAGATCCGGATAATCCTTTTGTAAGTTCCGCAAGATATCATAAGTATGATCCGTACTTCCTCCGTCTGCAATCACAAGCCGGGAGCCTGCCGCGCCGTAACCAAGCTTTGGATACCATTCCTTTACGACAGCGGCAATCCCTTCTGCCTCGTTGTAGGCAGGCATTACGATATACAGCTTTTCTGTTTTGTCTGTCATTGGTTTTTTCTCCGTTTTATTCAAATCTGATGGATGATATTGCCAGTGCAAGCATACGCATGTCACTGCTATCCCCAAGCTCTGCGGGAACTGCCGCGTCCGGCAGTTCAAAACGCACAGATACCACACCAGAATCGTTTACGGTCAGAGGTACTTTCAGATTCGCAGGTGCAGTAAGGCGTTCATCCATCATCTTCTGCTCATTGACATATACTCTGACATGCTGACTGCCGTTAAAAACACGTGTAACCAATACATTCATACAGGAAGTTTCCCTGTCAGGCTTTAGAACAGAAAATACCATCTCATTTCCATCTGTCCATACATAGCTTCCTTCCCATCCCGACAGGCCTGACGCAACATATTCTGCCTGATCAGCCTGTTCTCCTTCAAACCGGACGCCCGTTCCTGCCAGGGCAGGAACCGCTTTTGCTAACTGGTGCTGGTTTCCGATTGACAGATACTGCTCCTTTGTCACATTGTCCAGTTTTTCTTTCAGCCATTTCCGGTCAGAAAGGCTTCCGTACATCATTGCTTCCACAGTATCTGTACTTTGCGGGTCCACCAGTATTTTTCTTGCATACCCATTTTTATCATAGTAAATAAGCGGACATTCGTAATCATATCCTCCATCTACATGTGTCACACGGCTGTTAAACGTTGCATGCAGCGGCTGATAGAATGCCGGTGCATGATCCAGTACCCAGGATGCCACCGGGAGCATTTCCACATACGAATAAGCAGATGACAGTCTGGTGACAAAAAAAGTGGCTGCCAACCCTGTCATTGTAAAACCGGTCAGAAATTTCTTTACCCGTGTTCTTTGTATCAGATCATTCATACCATAAAAGCAGATCCCGATCAGAAACAAAGAATTCCAAAGATTGTATCTTGCAATGGCCGCTACACCGCAATTAATGTGATATGGCACAGAATAGCCGGCTGCAATCCCCAAAAATGCCACAGCCATAGCGATGAAATCGTACTGTTTCTTCTGCACTGCCGCTGCAAGAATCCAGGGAACGGTCAGCATAATTACAAAAAAATAAGGCAGAAGACCAAAATTCAGGTCAGACAAATATGCCACAAAACGTTGCCATATATGCAAAAACGATGCGCCTTCAATACCTCCGACACCGGATGTAGCGTTCAGATGCCCCATCTCATACAGATTAAACGCGTAGATCATAAAAGCCGGAGTATAACATACGGCATATCTGAAAAGCCTGCGCAGCCTGTCTCCAGCCGGGGCCTCTCTGTATAGCTCCCACAGGAACATCACACCCATCACAGCTCCCCACAGCAGTATGACAATATTATAAGTCCCGGCAAACGCACAAAAGACTGCCGAACGGTAATACTTTTTATTTTTCCAGTATAAAATGGACATCAGCAGCATGGCATATCCAAACGTTTCTCCTGACGGCCATATTAAAATAAGAACAACCGGATGAATTGTCACAGACATCAGAAATAACAGTCTGATATGCCGTTTCATCCTTAACTCCCTGTCTGCCGTAAAAAGCGCGATCATAAGAAGCGACAGGTTCGCGAGCCGGAACGCGTAGGTATTTTTGATCCCCATCGCACAGGTAAGCAGGACAAACGGCACACAATAGAAAGAATAAAATGGTGCATATCCTGTCATTTCATCCCCGTTTTTTGTATAAAATCCTGTCAGATGCCGCCCGTTTTCCCATATGTGGGCCCACTCCGGAAACAGCTGTTTATGATACTCTATGTCCTCCTGCGAAATGGTAAAATTCCCGTCCTGGAGAAACGAAGCTGTCATAACGGTATAATCATCTGCTTCTCCGATAAAATAATCAGAAGGATATGCCATAAGATAAATGACACACCAGAATCCAAATCCTATGATATATATCCGCAGCCATTGTTCAAAATTTTTCTTATACTTATACACCAAAATCCACAAGCTCCATCAACTTTTGCGCACTCTGTTCCCATGTGACAAACGGAATCCCTTCCGATGCCGGTACTGTTCCTTTTCGGTATAGTTCCAGCCATTTTTCCAACGCAGCTGCCAGTTCTGACGCCAGCTGACCCTGAAAATAAAACGCATGGCTGCCTGCAACTTCCCTGAAAACAGGAATATCTCTTAAAATAAGCGGTTTTCCATGCTGTGCACCTTCAATAACCGGTAAACCATACCCTTCAGCTAAAGATGCTACAATGACAGCAGCGGCTTTCTGATAAAGCAGCTCCAGATACTCATCACTGATACCAGACAGCCAGAATAAACGTTTCCCTCTTTCTTTATGACGTTTCAGCCTGTTTACAAAGCTGTTCATCTGCCATCCATTCCGTCCTACAAAAACAAGATCCGCATCTACCCCTTTTGCCCATAACAGCTCCATAGCCCCCAGCACCTGGTCATGCTTTTTTCTTGGTTCTAATGTACCAACCATTAAAAACACAGGATGCCTGTCCATCTGATGTAACAAAACCTCATACCCCTTCTCTAACCCCTGTGTTGGATTTGCCCTGATAAAATCTGAACCGCTGTAATGAAATGTATTTAGAAAATAAGGATGAAAGATCATGCCATTTCTTCTACACCAGACGGTATAAGCTTCCATCGTGGTCTTTGATACAGATATCACTCCGCTGAAAGCCGCGATACCCTGCAAATATCCCCTGTATTCCTCCACAAAATCTTTCGAAAAAAATTCCGGATATTCCATCGGAATCAGATCATGCAGGATTGTATATACCTGTATTCCCCTTTTTACCAATGCCCGCAGATAATGCTCTTTGGCCAGAATATGACCCGGAGCAAGATCCGGCATAAAAAATACATCTCCATCATAAAACTGGACAATCACAGCATTCGTAACCTTTTTCTGCTGCACATACTTTCTGCCATTATAAACGGCCTTTATAAAATGCTCGTGCTCCTGGGAAGAATATACCGGACAAATTTCAACCCTGCTGTTGCCATCAAAGCATTTGTATAAGCTCGCGATCAGTCCATTTACAACACGCTGAATCCCTGTCACATAATCCTCCAGCACAACTGCGCTTGTATCGATGTAAATCGTTCTTTTTTTCCGAAACAGCTTTGCATTTTCAATGGAATACGCTGCCTCAGCCTGGTATGCGGCGCTCTGATTCCTGCATAACAAAGCCATATCCTTATAAAACATGTTTCTGGTATAGGTACCTGTCCTGGTTCGTTTCCGCTGAAGCTGAAAAATATGGTATAATTCCTTTCCACTGGTCTGCCATGAAAATAATTCTGCACGCCTGCAGCCATTTAAAACCGCTTCCCTTGCAAACGCTTCGTCCGTCAGAATCTTACATATTTTATCTGCTATATCCCCTGGCCTGAATGGATCAAACATAAATCTCTCATCCCCGACAATCTCCGGCAGACTTGCAGCTCTGGCTGTAATGACCGGAGCCGCGCATTCCATTGCTTCTATAACCGGAAGCCCAAACCCTTCAGAATAAGACGGAAGTACAAACACCGCACACGTCTGGAAAAGATTTCTCAAATCATCATCCGAAACATACCCGTAAAAAATCAGACTGGATTTTTTCACACCACACTTTGCCGCTACGCGCAGCAGCTGATATTTTTTTCTCTCCGGCTCCCCGCCTGCAAAAGCCAGCTTATAGGTTCTTTTGAGCTGATCTGGCAGCAATGCATATGCCCGGATCAGATTTCTGATATTTTTATGCTGGTCCGCACCTCCGACGTATAAAATGATCTTTTCTTTTCTGGCCGGATCATATCTGTCATCCTCTCTGTAAAATATTTCCGGATTCGCTCCTTCATAGACGACATACACGTTCTCTTCCGGTATCTTTAAAAGCTCTGTCATCTTCTGTTTCGAGAATTTTGAAACCGTAAGAATAAAATCACATCGTACCGTCTGACGAAGCTTTTCATAATACCATTCCTTACTGTCAGAGCCATCCAGATAATCTTTTTTATAGATCAGTGGAATCACGTCATGCAGTGTAGTACATACCCTGCTTTTTCCTTCAATCAGTCCGGCTGTGCAGGCGACATTATAGTCAAAAAAACACAAGGAATAAATATAGGGAAAACAATATTGG
>CANTHI010000142.1 GCA_947653505.1 uncultured Eubacterium sp. | reverse complement strand
ACGCCATAATCTGGAGGATGCAAGCACATTCGCCTTATCCACGCTGGCCTTGGCGTAATAAAATTTTATATGTTTGATGATTTTCTTGATACGCTTAACATTTCAGAGGCTTGTAAGGCAACAGCCTGGGAATATCTGGCCGGTAATTTTGAAATACACTATCCTGGCAATACTCTTGATACACAGGTATATCAAAAGAATCTTGCCAATGCGTTGTTTTGGACGCATTCAATATGCAAAAAAGTAAGTCAGGAATGTTTCCAATATGATTTATGGGCGTATGCAAAAATTTTTTACCATTTGGAATTATACAACAAACCGATCCTACAACAGACAGGTACTGACTTTTTGGAAAGCAGAACAAACGTTCCTGTCTCTTAACAGTTTCCAAGCCTAAAAGACCTGTGTATTCTGCTCAGATGCAGAATACGCAGGTCTTCTTACATTGCTGGAACAGTCAGACGAAGCAGGTTCCCTCTCCCGGCATCCGGACAGCCAGCATTTAATACCTTATCTGAATTGTTACAAAATGCAACATTCTGCATCAGATAATAAGCATCGCATCCCCAAAACTAAAAAACCGGTACCGCTCCTGCACTGCCTTTTCATACGCCGCAAGCACATGCTCCCTTCCGGCCAGCGCGCTTACAAGCATAATCAGCGTAGACTCCGGCAGATGAAAGTTCGTAATCAGTCCGTCAATGCACCGGAAGCGGTAGCCCGGATAAATAAAAATCTGTGTCCATCCGCCAGCGGCCTTTACATATCCGTCCTCATCCGCGACGGACTCCAGCGTCCTTGTACTCGTAGTGCCCACGGCAATGATCCGGTGTCCCTGTGCTTTTGCGCGGTTGATTTTATCTGCCTGTTCCTGTTTCAGTTCATAATATTCCGCATGCATATGATGATCCAGTACATCCGCCACCTTTACCGGACGGAAAGTGCCCAGTCCTACATGAAGCGTTACTTCCGCGATCTCCACGCCTTTGTCCCGGATCTGTTCCAGCAGCTGCGGTGTAAAATGCAGTCCGGCGGTCGGAGCCGCTGCCGACCCCTCTTCCTTTGCATAGACTGTCTGGTAGCGCTGCTGGTCCTCCAGTCTGTGTGTGATGTAAGGCGGCAGCGGCATTTCTCCCAGCTGATCTAAAAGTTCTTCAAAAATACCTTCATAGGAAAACCGGATGATCCGGTTTCCCTCTTCTGCGATATCCACAATCTCACCTGTTAAAAGTCCTTCCCCAAACCGGATTTTTGTTCCGATTCTTGCTTTTTTTCCAGGTTTTACAAGCGTCTCCCACCGGTCCGCGTCCAGGCGCCGCAACAGCAGCAGTTCAATGCCTGCCTGCGTGCCTTCTTTGATGCCGTACAGCCTCGCCGGAAGTACTTTTGTATTGTTCAGCACCAGACAGTCGCCGGGCTGCAGGTAATCTGTAATCTCACGGAACTTATGATGTTCCACAGAACCATCCCTGCGCCCCAGAACCATCAGTCTGGAGCTGGAACGGTCTTTTAGCGGATCCTGCGCGATCAGCTCCTGCGGCAGTTCATAATAAAAGTCTTTTACATCCATTGTTTTCTTCCCGCCATATTACTTTCGAAGCTCAATCCCTTTTTCTTCCAATGCTTTGATCATACGGTTCACCGGCCCGTTTACGGCTTCCTCATCCAGCGTGCGGTCCGCTGCGCGGAATGTAATGGAATATGCCAGTGATTTATAGCCCAGCTTAATCTGATTTCCTTCGTAAATATCAAACAGCCGGTAGCTCTCCAGATAATTTCCGCCCTTGCTTTCTATGATCTTTTCAATATCTCCGGCCAGAATCTGTTTTGGACATACCATACTGAGATCTCTGGTCACGGCCGGGAATCTGGCAATTCCGGTATATTTACGGCTAAAGTCTGCCATCCCGACTATAAGCGGCATATCGATGACCGCCACATAAACGCGCTCCCTGATCGAATAATTTGCGGCCACTGTCGGATGTACCTCGCCCAGATATCCGATGACCTGACCTGCATAACAGATTTCAGCCTGTCTGCCCGGATGCAGGAACGGCTTTGCGGCGTCCGGACGGTATTCCGGCTTCTGATGCATTCCGGCCTGCTGCAGAAATTCTTCGATCACGCCCTTCATCGTGAAGAAATCGCCTTCTCCGTACATTCCAAGCGTAAACTGCATCCGCTCATCCGGCAGCTCGGTCAGCGGCAGCTCTTTTGGCAGATAAATATTGCCAAGCTCATATAAGCGCACATCTTTATTTCTTCTGTTATAATTGACAGACAAAGACGTCAGCATTCCGTTCAGGGAAATGGTACGCATAATGCTAAAGTCCTCACCCAGCGGGTTTGCGATGACAACTGCCCTGCGCAGGCTGGAATCCGGCGGAAGCAAAAGCTTGTCAAATACCTTCGGGCTTTCAAAAGAATAGACCATCCCCTGGCTAAAGCCGCAGTATTCTGCCACGTCTCTTGCGACTGCCTCTACGCGCAGCTTAAAAGAAAGCTTTCCGGTCGTCGCTTCTCCGGACGGCAGCGTCGTTGCGATTTTGTCATAGCCGTAAAATCTGGCCACTTCTTCCGCAAGATCCGCCCCGCACTCCAGATCCTGTCTCCAGGATGGAATGATCACCTCACCAGTCTGTTTATCATATCCCAGCTCAATTTTCCGGAAATATTCCAGCATCGTTTCGGATGAAATATCCGTTCCAAGCAGACGGTTATATTTTTCCGGCTCAAATAAAATCCTCCTGCCCTCTTTTTTCGTCGTATAGACATCGACAACGCCCCCGACGACCTCTCCGGCTCCCAGTTCTTCGATCAGCTGGCAGGCACGGTTCATCGCTTCGATGGCATTGTTCGGATCCAGACCTTTTTCAAACTTGCCTGACGCATCCGTACGCATTCCGATCTTTTTGGCAGAGCGGCGGATATTGGTTCCGTCAAAGCACGCCGCTTCAAATAACATCGTCTTTACATGGTCTGTAATCATGGAATTTTCTCCGCCCATAATCCCTGCAATGCCGACTGGCTTTTGCGCATCACAGATCATAAGCACCGTTTCATCCAGTACGCGCTCCTGACCGTCCAGCGTTACAAAAGTCTCCTGATCTTTCGCCCGCCGTACGATGATCTGCCTTCCGGCAATCGTATCCAGATCATACGCATGCATCGGCTGGCCGTATTCCTCCATCACATAGTTTGTAATATCCACGATATTATTAATCGGACGGATCCCCTGTGCCGCCAGACGGCGCTGCATCCATTCCGGTGACGGCGCGATCCGGATATTTTTCACTACACGGGCCGTATAGCGCGGGCACAGCGCCGGATCCTCCACACTTACTTTGATATAATCATTGACATCTTCCCCGTTTCCTGTCGGACGGATGACCGGAGGATGAAATGGCAGCCCGAATGTCGCAGCCGCTTCCCTTGCAATCCCAATCACGCTGAAACAGTCCACACGGTTGGAAGTAATCTCATACTCGACCGATACATCATCCAGTCCCAGCTGTTTTACCGCATCCGCGCCAACCGGAGCAGTATCGTCAAAAATATAGATGCCTTCTTGCGGCGCATCCGGATACATATCCCTGGAAGAGCCCAGCTCTTCAATCGAACACATCATACCATTCGATACGACTCCCCGCAGTTTCCCTTTTTTGATCTTAATACCGCCCTCTGTCTTAGAGCCGTCATGTCCGCCTGCCACACGGCCTCCGTCCAGTACAACCGGAACCTTCTGTCCCTCTTTTACGTTCGGCGCTCCGGTCACGATCTGCACCGGCTCTGCTTCCCCGATATCTACCTGACAGACTACGAGCTTATCCGCATCGGGATGTTTTTCTATGTTCTGAATCTGCCCGATCCGGATGTTCTCCAGATCTTTGTCAAATGCCTCATATCCTTCGACTTTTGTACCGGATAATGTCATCGCGTCCGCATATTCCTGCGGCGTGGCCTCAAGCCCCGGCACCATATCCTTAATCCACTTTAAAGAAGTATTCATGCTATTTCCTCCAACAATGCATCAGACCAGAAATATCAGCCTGCTGCACAGATTTTTTTAACCTCACAGATGTTTCTTTTATTGTTCCATCAAAACTGTGCCAGAAACCGGTCGTCATTTTCATATAACAGCCGCATGTCATCGATCTCATATTTCAGCAGCGCGATTCTCTCCAGACCGACCCCGAACGCAAAGCCGGAATATTCCTCAGGATCAATGCCGCTCATTTTCAGCACCTTCGGGTGAATCATGCCACAGCCTAAAATCTCAATCCAGCCGCTGCCCTTGCAGAATCTGCAGCCGCTGCCGCCGCATTTAAAACAGGTAACATCCACCTCTGCACTTGGCTCGGTAAATGGAAAATGATGCGGGCGGAATTTTACTTTTGTATCTTTTCCGAACAGCTCTTTTGCAAACTCCGCCAGCGTTCCTTTGAGATCCGCAAATGTAATATGGCGGTCAATCACCATCCCTTCGATCTGATGGAACGACGGCGAATGTGTCGCATCCACTTCATCCGAACGGAACACCCTGCCAGGGGCAATCATACGGATCGGCAGCGGGCGGCTCTCCATCGTACGCACCTGAACCGGCGAGGTCTGCGTACGCAGTAAGATCTTGTTATTAATATAAAACGTATCCTGCTCGTCTTTTGCCGGATGATCCGCCGGAATATTCAGCGCTTCAAAGTTGTAGTAATCATACTCGATCTCAGGCCCTTCCACGACTTCATAACCCATGCCCACAAAAATACGTTCCACCTCTTCCAAGGCAATCGTATTCGGATGCCGGTGCCCGATCCTGTTTTTCTTTGCCGGCAGCGTCACATCAATGACTTCCTGTTTCAGCCGGAAATTTAACTCTGCTTCCTCCAGTTTCCTTTTGGTCTCTTCCAGCATTTCCTCAATCGCAGCCCTTGTCTCATTTACGAGCTGCCCGACCGCCGGACGGTCCTGCGGCAGTACATCTTTCATACTTTTTAATACAGCCGTCAGCTCTCCCTTTTTTCCAAGAAAAGCGACACGTACCTCATTGAGCCTGGACAGCTCCTCAGACGCCTGTATCTGCCGCGTCGCTTCTTCCCTGATTTTTTGCAGTTTCTCTTTCATAAACCAATCTCCTTATCTGCCATAAAATAAATCAAAAAAATACCCCATCCCCAAAAAGGGACGGAGTCATTCCGCGGTACCACCCTGTTTCCTGACCTTTCCGGAATCTTCCCAAAAACCTGGATCCGGAAAACGGTCAGACACTTGACATACGTAACGTGTATGAACGTTTTGGACTACGCGGCAGGCCGGTGTTGTGATCCGGCGCCATTCACCCAAACTGCTCCAGTGTGAAATCCGTAAACTGCCCGTTCTGAAAAAAGCTCTCAGCGCCTCACTTTTTCTCTCTGTCAGTGGTGCCTGTCTGCGGATGCGTTATGCCACCTTCTTAGCATTTGCTTATTTGGACTGCACCTATTATAGCGCAGTGTCTGGATGAGTGCAAGAAGAATTTCTAAAAAATTCTGTTGTGTTACGGATTGGCTGTCCGGCGTCCGCATAGCAAATAAATAGCATACTCTCAAAGCTATTTTTCAAATGTGCACTCATAGTACACAAATAATTCTTGCAGTATATATCAGATCGTGTATAATTTTAGTATCTCTTTAAGTGACAAATAATTCTTATAGTACACATTGAATCAGACACCCAGGAGGATTCCATCATGAACGAACTAGACTACCAGAAAATCGGCAAAAAAATCCGTGCGGCCAGACAGGCGAAAGGCTGGTCGCAGGACAGGCTTTCTGAAAAATGTAATATCAGCCTTTCTTTTATGGGACATATTGAACGCGGTACGCGCATTATGAGTATGGATACATTTGTCGCTTTGTGCAATGAGCTGGAAATCAGCGCCGACTATCTGCTCTGGGACATTATCCGCCCGTCTGACCCGATGCTGTTAAATATTTTAAACAGTGTCAAGACAAAGGATGCGGCCACTTATTCGCGGTATGTACAGATTATACGGGCCATTGCAGAGATTATGAGCGTCAGCTGATGCTTATGCGTCAGCCTCTGCCCTGCTTCTCCAGTAATCCAGTGTCTCTGTGATCGTCTGCTCCAGCCGGATCAGCGGCTGCCATCCGGTTGCCTGCTGTAGTTTATGAATATCTGCTTCGATGACTGGCAGATCTACCGGTCGGAATTTGAGCGGATCTGTCTTTATGACGATATCCGCTCTGGATTTTTCCAGAATGATCTTAAGGATATCCGCGATGCCGACGGCTCTGCCGCTGCCGACGTTATAAGTCTCACCTGCCCTGCCGCATTCTGCCAGCATCGCGTAAGCGCGTACAACGTCACGGACATCGGTAAAGTCCCGTTTAACGTCCAGATTGCCTGTCCACAGTACTGCCTCTGCCCTGCCTGCTTCGATCCATGCGGCCTGCCTGCAAAAATCCGGCACAACAAACACGGGCTCCTGATTCGGCCCGATGTGGTTAAATGCGCGGACCATAACTACCTCCAGCCCGTAAGCCTTTGCATAGATTCTGCCAAACATATTCTGGCTGGCTTTTGTAGCTGCATAAATGTTAACCGGACAAACCGCATGCTCCTCACAGACCGGAATCTCCTGCGCCTTCACAGGTCCATACTCTTCTCCGGAGCCAACCAGCACCATTCTTGCATGTCTGCCCATCCTGCGCATTCCTTCCAGCACATTGACCGCTCCCTTGATATTTACATCCACAGTCATTTCCGGATATTTCCACGCCGCTGCCACAGAGCTCTGCGCGGCCAGATGAAAAATATAATCCGGCTGTACCTGCTCAAACAGCTTTAACACCGCATCCTGCTTTAGAATATCCAGATCATAAATATCGATTCCTTCTGAACAGTCTGCTGGTATCTGTTCGTGCGGCAGCTTTGTCACTGCTGTCTTATGACCAAGCTCCTGATGCAGATGCCGGATCAGATAGGCCCCCGCAAATCCGGCTGCTCCAATAATCAGTGATTTCATTTTTTCCCGTCCTTTTCTGACGGTGATGGATCGCCTGGCAAATTTCCAGCTGCTTTTTTTGCTGCGACTGTATCCAGATCATGCGTAACCATCCGTTCTACCAGCTTTTCGAACGTAATTTCCCGTTTCCATCCCAGCTCTGCCTCAGCCTTTGCCGGATTTCCCCATAAAACTTCTACTTCCGCAGGACGGTAAAACTGGGGATTTATTTTTACTAAAATCCGGCCACTGTCTGCATCCCTTCCGACTTCATCCACACCTGTGCCTTCCCACGCGATCCGGATTCCAGCATAACGGAATGCCGTTTCGGCAAACTCCCGCACGGTTCTCGTCTCATTTGTGGCAATCACATAATCCTGCGGTGTCTCGTTCTGCAAAATCATCCACATCGCACGGACATAATCCTGCGCATGTCCCCAGTCCCGCTTTGCGTCCAGATTGCCCAGCTCCGCATAGTCCTGCAGTCCGGCCCGGATACAGGCCACAGCACAGGTAATCTTACGTGTCACAAACTCCCTGCCCCTGCGCTCACTCTCATGATTAAATAAAATCCCGCTGCACGCAAACATCCCATAGCTTTCCCTGTAATTTTTCGTAATCCAGTAGCCATACAGCTTTGCCACCCCATACGGGCTTCTCGGGTAAAACGGCGTCTTTTCCGTCTGCGGCATTTCCTGCACCCTGCCAAACATTTCCGAAGTCGCCGCCTGATAAAAATGCGCTTCAGGCTTTACCATACGGATCGCTTCCAGCATATTGGTGACTCCCAGCGCATCGATCTGTGCCGTTAAAAGCGGCTGCTCCCAGCTCGTCCCGACAAAAGACTGCGCTGCCAGATTATATACCTCATCCGCCATAGACACCTGCATGGCATGCACCAGTGACACCAGATCTGTCATATCCGCATATATAAAATGAATCTTCCTTCTGATATGATCCACGTTTCCATAATCCACAACGCTTTTTCTGCGCATAATGCCATATACTTCGTATCCTTTTTCCAGTAAAAGTTCCGCCAGATAGGAGCCGTCCTGTCCCGTAATTCCGGTAATTAACGCTCTTTTCATCCTGATCTCCTCTCTATGCTGTAATTGTGTGACGGGCACTCTGCCCATCGTAGAAACTATAGCATAGATTGTGGCGCATAAATATTTACTGTAAGAAGTAATTTGTACTGGTGCGAAGCCCTGGCCTGGATAAACCAGAACAATATAAATCGGCCTCCCGGACGCTGGCTGAGGGAGCCGGCCCTGTTTCATTGTTCCGGTTTCCAGAATGTAAGAATCTCTAAGTATTCTGCATCTGCTCTGTGGTACCGGACGTGCGCGACACCATATGCGCGAACTTAAGCTAAAAAGCAACAATTTACATAAAAGTGTTACATTTTGGCTGTCCGGACGCCGGATGGGAGGCGTTAGCCTGTCTGCCTGTGACTT
>CANTHI010000141.1 GCA_947653505.1 uncultured Eubacterium sp. | reverse complement strand
TTACCGGCTTTTAGACCAGCTGATTGAGAATTTTATGATGGAACGGCCGGCTGGCCAGCTGCACAGTAAGGAATATCAGGATGACGGGAAGCTTCAGGAAATTATCCGCTATGTCTATCAGAATTTTCAGGAAGTCGTAAGCCTTTCGGCGCTCGCAGATCAGATGTATCTTTCAAAATCCACGTTGTCCCGGTTTTTTAAAAAACAGACAGGTGTTTATTTTGCGGAATACGTGAATCAGATCCGGCTGAATTATGCGGTCAGGGAGCTTTTGTATTCCGAAAGAAATATTACAAAAATCGCCATGAACTGTGGATTTTCCACTACTTCTGTATTTGATAAGACGTTTCGTGAAAATTTTGGGATGCCGCCGACGGAGTACAGAAATACCATGCAGGAAACAGTGAAAAAAGAACAGCAGTATCAGGAGACAGTATGCGAACAGCTGCGGGAAGAGCTAAAGGAGCAGGCGGAAATCCCACAGGAAATAACGACAGATTCCCAGAAGGTTGTGGACGTGACGGCTGGCAGCACGCAGGTATTGGAAAAAAACTGGAATAAAGTGATTAATATCGGTTCGGTCTATAGCCTGACGCTTGCCAATGTGCAGTATCATCTGCTGTATCTGGCAAAAGAGCTGGGATTTACTTATGCGAGAGTCTGGACGATTTTCGACAGGCGGCTGATGATCTGTGATGGAAGCTCTGTCGGTAACTACAACTATGATGTGCTGGACAGTGTGCTGGATTTTCTTGTATCGCACCAGCTGATACCATATCTGGATTTTAGCAAAAGGCCGAGTACAGCGATCCGGTCGGCAGGGGATGTTGTCTATTATCGGGAAGAGGGGATTGATTTTTTATCAAGAAAAGCGTGGGAGGCATTGTTTGAAGATTTTGCCTGTCATGTGGTGCGCCGTTATGGGAAAAAAGAAGTCAGCAGATGGATTTTTGAAGTCTCCAGAGATCCGACACATGAAAAAGAAGGCAAATATTATGAAGATCCGGATTATCATATATTTCATGTATATCAGTTCGTATACCGGACGGTAAAACGGCTGGTGCCGCAGGCCAGAGTCGGCGGGTTTGGCGGGCTGGCGGATACGGATGCAGGGCTGTTCCGGGAGTTTCTGGAGCTGGGCAAAGTAAATGACTGTGTGCCGGATTTTGTATCGTTTATTCTGTTTCCCTATAGTAAGAGGGAGAACGAAGAAGAACGGCCCTATACACGGTCTCCGGAGCGGGATTTTGAAACACGGCAGATCCGGCTGATGCGCCAGCACCTGCAGCGTACAGGACTGGAGAGCTGCAGCCTTTATGCGACGGAGTGGAACAATACGGTTTCGAACCGGAATTTTTTAAATGACAGCTGTTTCCGGGGAACGTATCTATGTAAAAAAGTGTCGGAAATACGCAACGCGGTCGATCTGTTATGTATCTGGATGGGATCGGACTGGGTCAGTAATTATTATGATTCTTTTAGTATTGTAAATGGCGGAAGCGGACTTCTGACTAAAGACGGCATTCCAAAGCCGGCGTTTTATGCGCTGGAGTTTTTAAACCGTCTGGGAAACCAGCTTGTTATGACGGGAGATCATTTTATTATAACAAAAAGCCAGTCCGGAAACTACAGGATTTTGTGTTTTAACTTTAACTGGTACAGCATCCAGTATTTCCTGAAAGCGGAAAGTACGATACTTCCGCAGGATCTTGGCACAGTATTTCATGAAAATGAAACGCTTACCCTGAATCTGGTATTTCATGACATGGAAGAGGATGCTGTGTATGTGGTTAAGAAACGGAGCATCAGTCAGGAAAAGGGGAGTATTCTGGATGAATGGGGAAAATTCCAGTACGAAACGCATCTGGAACGCACAGACGTAAAATATTTACAGGAAATATGCATTCCGCATCTGGGGATGGAAAAGATACGGGCGGAACAATCCAGACTGCATCTGCATCTTAAGCTGGGAAAGCATGAATTTTCTTTGTTTCATATCTATAAGGATAAAAGATAAGGAATTTATCGCAGGCTGCAACAAAACCGTGTGTTTGTTGCAGTTCTTTTTTTGCGAAATCCGCTTATGCAATAAAAAGAAACAGATTCGAAACTGACAGAAAGATTTTTCCAGGGTATGGAAGTATGATTAGGACAAGAAAAAATCATGAGACGGAATCATGAAAGGAAATCATGAAACGGAATCATGAAACAAAGGAGGAACAACGAATGGGAGAACTAAAAAAAGCATCGAAGGCCGCGGTGATCTGTTATGGTTTTGGGGATCTGGCTTCACAGTTTGTCTGGACGTTTGTAGGCTCGTATCTGACGATTTATTATACGGATATTGTAGGACTGGCGCCTGCGGCAATCTCTGCGATTATGCTGATCGCACGTGTCTGGGACGCGGTCAACGATCCGATGATGGGGGCACTGGCAGAAAGGACCCGGACGAAATTTGGACGGTTCCGTCCGTGGATCGCGTTTGGATGTCCGTTTCTTGCAATTTTTGGAGTACTGACCTTTACAAACCCGTTTGGAGGCAGCTCTGCGGCAGGTGTTCTATGGGCGGCATTTACTTATCTGATAGCAGGGATGCTGTATACGCTGGTAAATATCCCGTATGGCGCGATGGCGGCTGTTATGAGCGAGGATGCCGGACAGCGTAATACGATCAATGCGTCCAGAAGCGTGGGTATGAATCTCGGAATGGTAATCGTAAACGCGGTATCCGCAACGATGGCACTGAAGTTTTCGGGAGAAGGGGCAAAAGTCGCAAGCGGTCATGGGTATATGATGACGGCAGTTGTCTATGGAATCATCGCGGTACCGTTGTTTCTGATCGTATTTGTAACGGCACAGGAGGTTGTAAAGCCGGGTGGCGAACCGGAGAAATTTTCGTTTAAGGACACGATTGGAAATCTGGTAAAAAATAAGTATCTGATGATTGTTACGCTGATTATGACACTGATTATGACGGCGTTTATGGGCAGGATTGCCGTTACAGCCTTTTATGTTATTTACTGTCTCGGATCTTTTGAAATGATCGCGCTGATTATGACAATTCCATCGCTTGGCGGCATAGTGGGATCATTTTTTGTACCGGCTCTGGCAAAGAAATTTGGGAAACGCAACTGTCTGATGGTATCCGCAATCGTGCAGGGGATCGGTCTTTTGGTAATCTATATGGCTCCGTTTGACAATATTCCGATGGTTCTGGCCGGCGACTGTATTTTTGGCTTATTTAATGTAGGATTTCCACTGTCCCTTTCGATGGTTGCGGATTCTGTAGACTATATGGAATATGAAAAAGGCGTCCGCACAGACGGTACGGCATATGCGACGTATGGTCTGGCGACGAAAATAGGAAACGCGCTCGGCGGCTCGGTCGGCGTACTCCTTCTTTCCGCGTTCGGATATGTGGCAAACGCAGAGCAGACACCACAGGCGATGGATGGGATTAACACGGTTGTAAATCTGATCCCGGCGATTTTGTTTTTCCTGGCGGCCGCGTCATGTCTGCTCTGGAAGATGTCGGACCGGGACGCAGATGAGATCAGGGCGAAGCTGAAAGACAGAAGAGAGCAGAAGTAGAAGAGAGCAGAAGTAGAAGAGAACAGAAGTAAAAGATGTAGAAATAAGAGAGAAGAAACAGGAGCAGCAGAAATAAGAAGAGAAGAAACGGGAGCAGCAGAAATAAGAGAGAGAAAACGGGAGCAGCAGAAATAAGAGAGCAGAAGTAATAAGAAGATTATATGAAAAAAGGGAATATTTAAGATAAGGAGGAAAATCATGAAATTAGGAGTTCTGACAGCAATATTTGACGGGATGTCTTTGGAAGAAGTAGTAGATTTTGCAGCCGCGCACGGGCTGGAATGTCTGGAAGTTGCCTGCTGGCCGGTGACAGGAGGGGCAAAACGCCGGTATGCGGGAGTTAGTCATATTGATGTGGCAGCGCTTGACCAGAAAAAAGCGGATGAGATCCGTATTTACTGCGCAGACAAAGGGGTAGCGATTTCTTCGTTATGCTACTATCCGAATACAATGGATCCGGATCTGGAAAAGAGGCAGCAGTATATCAGCCATCTTTACAGGCTGATCGATGCGTCCGCGATGCTTGGTGTGAACATGGTAACAACGTTCATCGGCAGGGATCCGTCTAAAAATGTCAGTGAAAATCTGGAGCTGGTAAAGGAAGTCTGGCCGCCGTTGATTCAGTATGCAGAAAAAGCGGGTGTCAGAATCGGGATTGAAAACTGTCCGATGCTGTTTACGGAAGATGAGTGGCCGGGCGGGCAGAACATTATGACGACGCCGGCCATCTGGAGAAAAGTATTTGAGATTCTGGACAGCCCGAATATCGGTATTAATTATGACCCGTCGCATTTTGTATGGCAGCAGATCGATTATATTAAGCCGATTTACGAGTTCCGTGACAGGATTTTCCATGTACATTATAAAGACATAAAAGTCTATCAGGAGAAACTGGCGGACGTCGGGGTTATGGCTACGCCGCTTTCCTATATGTCCCCGAAGCTGCCGGGACTTGGAGATGTGAACTGGGCAAAATATGTATCTGCACTGACGGATATCGGTTATGACGGGTATACCTGCATTGAAGTGGAAGATAAGGCATTTGAAAAGGATCTGGAAGACGCGAAAAAAGCGGTGCTGTTAAGCCAGAGGTATTTGAAAAATTTTGTGATCTGACGTTATTATTCACAGACAGAAAGGAAAGGTGTATGATTTATGGAAGATATAAGAATTGCAGTGATCGGGCATGGATTTATGGGGCACGAGCATGAAACTATGCTGACGAATCTGGAAGGATACCGTCTGATTGGTTTTTCTGATACAGATCCGAAACAGCTGGAGGATGTAAAAGAGGGACTGAAAAGATATGCGTCCAATGAAGAACTGATGCATGATCCGCAGGTACAGGTTGTCTTGATCGCGGCAAACAACAACCAGCATCATGATCTGGTCATACAGGCGGCCCGTGCGGGAAAAGATATTATCTGCGAGAAGCCGGTTGCCATGAACGTAGCAGAGCTGGACGATATGTTAAAGGTAGTGGATGAATGCGGTGTCAACTTTACCGTACATCACCAGAGAAGGTTTGATCCGGATTTTCGTACGATCAAGGAAGTATATGACCAGAAATGTCTGGGCGATGTCTATACGATAAAAACCAGCCTGTATGGATTTAATGGAAATATGCATGACTGGCATGTGTATATCCGTGAAGGCGGCGGGATGTTATTTGACTGGGGCGTCCATCTGCTGGATCAGATTTTGTGGATGATGCCGGGTGCAAAGATCAGATCGGTGTTTGCAGATTTAAGAAATGTGATCAACTTTGAAGTCGACGATTATTTTAAAATACTGATGAAATTTGATAACGGGATTATGGCGGAAGCAGAGCTTGGGACGTATTACCTTGCGGATAAGCCGCAGGAGAAATGGTTTGAGCGGCATTGGTTTATGGGTGGGAATAAAGGGACTGCCTATGTGGATGGATTCCATCCGCAGGGAAAGATTGTGCGGACTTCCAGACTTTTAACGAATGTGCAGGGGACGCGCACCATGACGGCAGCGGGCCCGACACGCTCTTTTGGCCCTCCGGCGGATGGGACGATTCTGACGGAAGAGCTGCCAGAGGTGGATACGAAGCATGAGGATTATTTTGTGAATTACCGGAAAGCTTATGATGGTCAGGAGGATTTTCTTGTAAAAATACCGGAAACGAGACGGGTGCTGGCGCTGATGGAGGCAGTCCGTGAATCTGCCAGGACGGGGATGGCTGTGCAGTTTGAATAGCGGGCGCATGAGAGCAGGAAGAAGCTTCGGATAAGGATAAGAAAACGGTGCAATTTATTTATGCAATGAATAAATTGCGCCGTTTTTATGTTTTATTTAAGGAGTATTTTGTTGGTCAGTGTTGGCATATAGATAATAAGAGATATGAATATAAGGAGACGAAGATAAAAATCTTTTGTTATTACTTGATAAATGTGTAATTTATGGTATACTGTAGAACAAATAAGAGAAAAGCAGAACAAATGCCTAAAAATGCAGTGGCAGTCAGATTCTATGTTTGAAAGCAGATGTAAAAATTTCTTGCTTTTTATCGACAAATATCGTATTATATATAGAAGATAAAAGTATCATATTTTAATATGGCAGGGAGGATTTTTATCTTGAAAACAATTATTGAGACTGTTATATATAATAGGTTATGCAATCGCTGCATAAGTTAACTGGATGTTGACAAATGATTGAAGAAGCATTTGGGCATAGAGTATCAAGAGAGACAATTGAAGAAGTATTGCCAGATTATTGTAAAATTGACAGATATCTGGCTAATTATAAGGGAACAAATAATAAAGCGGCCAGTGATATCCTAAATAATATTATGGATGAGAAAGAAAAGTGGAGATTAGAAAGAGCTTTTTTTGGGAATAATGGCTGGTATCAGATGATTAATGGCATAGGAATGATAAAATTGAAACTTGCTGCGATGTCTCTTGGAGCTACAAATAATATATTTACATTTAAAAAAGATTTGGAAGAAGATATATTGGATTTGATTAGATCAGAGAGCAAAGATGAGCAGATTCTCATGATGCGTTGTTATATAAAACAAAAAGCAGTTACTTATGCAACAATGTATAATTATCTGCATAATGTAAGAAAAACAGAGAAAATGGCAATAAAGTTATATAGAGGAATTAATGTACCGTATAAAAATGGGAAATATATGTTTTCTGGACTGGAATCCTGGACTACTAATATAAATATCGCATATCGCTTTGCGAGAAATGATGGTTTTATTTTGGAAAGGGAATATCCGATAGATCAAATACTTGCTGGTAAAAGGAGTACATTTAAAAGCCAATCAGATCATTTATATAGGCACCGGGGATTTTATATTCGCAGAGAAAGTGAAATGATAGTAGAAAATGATGAAACTTTTTTTGAATGTAGCGAAGGAAATGGTGTCAGGCTGGCTATAAACAAAGAAATATATTAGAGAGGTGAAAATTATGGCTGTTAAATTTGCAGACGAGATTGTAAAAGAAATTCGGGAAAGAGGAAGTATTGAAGTACCTGAAGGATATTTTACAGGAGAGGCTTTTGAAGAATGGCTGTATAAAGAAAAGATTTTCATCAAGCAGCCTGATAGTACAGATATAGGTAGAAAAGATACAATTATGCCTGTTTTTGTGGGATTAAATTCATTCTCTGAAAATTATGGAGAAGCTGCATGATGGATCATAAAATTACAAGTGTTTTGAAATTTGAAAAATATATTGTAAAAGAAATTTACTATAGGGCAAATGAATCATATACAGCATGTGCTGATGGCATTTCATTGGATTTTGATTTTGATGCACAATCACATTTTAGTGAAGATAATAAAAAAATGGAAGTTGAGCTTCGCACAGATATTTTTAGCAGTGCGGTGCAAAAGAATTATCCTTTTGAAATGTCAGTGTGCATAAAAGGTTTTTTCTATATAGAAATAGGGGATGAAAAATTACAGAATTTTGAGACAAATGCGATTGCTATTTTATTTCCATATATGCGGGCAATCATTTCGACGTATACAGCAAATGCAAATCTTGCGCCTGTTATTTTGCCACCTATGAATATTAACGCATATCTAAAGAGAAAAAATAGAAAAGGGGAGTAAACAGGAAATTGCCGATGTTAATATGTTAACAAAAGTTTTGGATAGTATCTGCTTCCCTATCGGGAACTGGGTTTTCATGATGGCCCGGCAATCACAGATCATGGATATACTCTTGTATATGAAAGAAAAGAAATTTTAAAATTTCAATTTCCGTATAGGAAGGAAGTGTTATTATGCCAGCATTAGCACAGGAAAGGCTCTGTACCATTGATGATATTTACGCTTTGCCGGATGGAGAACGTGCGGAACTGATTGACGGCCAGATATACTACATGGCCCCGCCCAGCCGCAAACACCAGACAATAGCCAGGGAACTTTTCACTTCTATAGATTCTTATATCAAATCAAATGGCGGGTCCTGCGAGCCGTTTTTTGCTCCATTCGCCGTATTTTTGAATGAAAATGCAGATTACGTTGAACCGGATATATGCGTGATCTGTGACCATAATAAGCTCACAGATAAAGGCTGTTCCGGAGCGCCGGACTGGATCATCGAAATCGTATCACCAGGCAGCCGTTCTATGGATTATTACACAAAACTTTTTAAATATCGTGCCGCTGGAGTCCGGGAATACTGGATTGTGGACCATGAAAGAAATCTGGTAATTGTCTACGATTTCCAGAATAAAAGTGCCATAAACTATGCTTTTTCTGATGACATTCCTGTCAGCATATACCCTGGCTTCTATATCAGCTTATCCTGAATGCCGCTATCCCCGAAGGGGTGGAGATGTGATTTTGTACGGGTTATTTGTGCAGCTTTCTTGCTGCACAAATAACCCGTA
>CANTHI010000140.1 GCA_947653505.1 uncultured Eubacterium sp. | reverse complement strand
TAGATACTCTCAATTTCGCAGAATGCACCTGACAATATTGTTTTTCCCTGTCCGGATCGTCTTCTGTTTCGGTCAGCTGGATCATCAGCAGTTCCCCTTCTTTTAATATGTGGTTTACATAAGCCCACCCGTCATTGATCAGGATGCCGTTTCTGGTCTTTTTTAGCTGGATAATGACGCTGCGGGAGTAGTGTTTTTGTTTTAAAAATTGTAAAATGCTGAATCCGGCAGCATCCTTTGTAATTGGATAATTTAATATTCTTTTCATAATGGTGATGATACGTAATCGTTCAGGCAGGTCTGCGTATATACTGCACTGACTGTAGGAAAATGTTGTGGTTGCGGGTATCCGGCCCATCGCGCAGCGGATTTTAATGACCGGATATATAACAGTTCATGGATGATCCTGAACTGTTACGATTATACAGCAAAATCTGAAAATTGGAAAGGCACGAAGCATAAGATATTTTCATAGAATATAAGAAAGTGGCTTTGAGGTGTGAATTTTGAAGACTTTTTTGCCGCCTTTGGGTATACAGGAGGAGAGAAAAGTTTTAGAAGAAATGAAGGGAGGAAGCCTTGAGGCCCGGAATACACTGATTGTACACAATATGAGACTGGTAGCGCATATCGTAAAAAAATACCAGAACGCAGATGAAGAAATGGAAGAAATGATTTCCATCGGGACGATCGGGCTGATTAAAGCAGTCATGACCTTTCAGCCGGATAAAGGCTCCAGATTGTCAACCTATGCTGCCAGATGCATTGATAATGAACTGCTGATGCATCTGCGAAACTTACGGAAAGTATCACGGGAGGTATCGATCTATGAACCGATCGGGACAGACAAAGAAGGAAATCAGATTAATTTTATGGATATCATAGAAAGCGAAGAACCGGATGTCATTGAAATTATGGATAAAAACAGCAAAATCCAATATCTGAAAACGATTCTGCCCCAGATACTAACCAGCCGGGAGCAGGAAATTATTGTGCTGCGTTATGGACTGAAAGATGATAAACCAGTCACACAAAAACAAATCGCAAAACGTCTGGGGATCTCACGCTCGTATGTGAGCCGGATTGAAAAAAAGGCGCTGGGGAAACTGCGGGAGAAGTGTGAGCAGGGGTAAGCCTGCGAAAATGGAGAAATAATGGAAAATGGGGATAAAGTGGAGTAAATCACTTACCATGCTTTATCCCCATTTTTATAACAATATGAGTAGACATATAGATTTTTGAGGAAAAAACTCAAATGGATATTGATATAAGAATAAATATCTGCTAACATGGCTATATTGTTTACATAAATGAGAAAAAAGCGGAATTTTGAAAGGAGAAGATGCATGTTAAGCCAATTTTCATTTTCCAATTATAAATCATTTAAAAAGGAAGCCTTTCTGGATTTTACCGCAGAATCTATAAAGGATCATGAAAAGAGTATCATTAAGGATAAAATAGATGGTGAAAGGTTCCTGCCAGTGCTCGTAATTTATGGACCCAATGGGGGAGGCAAATCTACAGTTTTAGAGGCGCTGCAGTATTTAAGCATGCTGTTGCTGCGCCCATTTATTATGTCTCAAATGCAAAATGATACAGATTTTGAATCCATAATCAAAAGAAGTTCAGAAATAAGAATCAGGGAAAAGTATCATAAGTTCGATTCGGAATGTAAGGATATGCCTATCAGTTTCGACATTATGTTTCGAACAAAAGGGAAACAGTACAGATATCAGATTTCTCATCTTCATAATGAAATTTTAGAAGAGAATCTTTATCGCCTGATATTGGGTGAGAATGATACAGATGTTATATTTGAACGAACAGCAGACGAGTGTGTGCTGGGGGAGGAATTAGAGGAGATACCGGTCGAAAAAATGAGGAGTTCCATGCCTCTTCTCGCCCATGCGGCTATAAATTATGATATTGAGCCAGTGGATGAGGTCATGTCATGGTTCGAGGATATCGCTTTTCTCGACTATGATGATTCCAGGAAAGAAAAAAGAATCTTTCTTCCTAAAAATAAAAAAGAAAGAACGAAACTTTTTGAAATGCTGCAGAAAATGGATATCAATATATGCGGGATGCGGGAAGAAAAAGATGCTGATGGGAAAATTATAGGGATATATGCAAAACATATATTGGAGAATGGCATGATGTATGAAATACCTTATGAAGAGGAGTCGGGCGGAACCAGAAAATTATTCAGTTGTCTGGCACAAATCATGGAGTGCCTGAAAAAAGGAACTTTATTGATTGCCGATGAATTAGATGCAAAACTGCATCCAAAGTTATTGCAATACATTATTGAACTGTTTACGGATGCTAAAAGCAACAGAAAGGGAGCCCAGCTTTTGCTTACATCTCATGATATAACAACAATGTCACCTGAGGTATATCGAAGAGATGAAATTTGGTTTTGCGCATTAAATCCTCAGAACGCTTCAAAGCTCTATTCTTTGGTGTCATTTAAAAAAGAGAATGGGTTAATCCCCAGAAATGATGAGGCATACGGAAAACAATATTTGGAGGGACGTTATGGAGCTGACCCATATATCAGAAAAATTTTGAATTGGGAGGCCGAAGATGAGTCTTAAGCCATTGAAAGTAAGCGAACAGAAGAAAAACCAGAAAAGAATCAATGCGAAGATGCATAAACGGAAAAAGGAATTGCTTGATGATTTACCACCATATATGTACATTATCAGTGAGGGGACAAAGACAGAGCCGAACTATATCAAGGGCTTTGCGGATGCGATCAACGCAAAGTATTATGAGTTCTCATCCGGCCCAAGAATTTTTGTACGAGGTACGGGCAGAAATACAAAGGGGCTGCTGAGGTTTGCAAGAATACAGGTTGAAAAAGAGTTCCCGCAGGCAGAAGTGGTCTGGCTGATGTATGATAAGGATGATTTTCCTTTAGATAATTTTGATAATACACAATATAGTGCGGAAAAGCGGAAAGAAAGCAGGCAGTACAGGGTAGCGTGGTCAAATGAATGTATTGAACTATGGTTTATCCTCCACTTTCAGGAACTGACTGTAAATAATGGACGTGAACAGTATCAGCAGATTCTAAAGCAAAAATGCGGATATGAGAAAGCGCTGGAAAATTTATATGATTTGTTTAAAGACAAGACGGATATCGCGATTCAGAGAGCGAAGCGGCAATACGAGTCATATCATGACGAGGCACCATCGAAAAGATGTCCGGCTACAAGAGTGTATGAGCTGGTTGGGGAATTGAGAAAATATCTTTAACCGGGTGTGTAATTTTATGAAGTACTTTTCAGTCATAACCTGACAGGAGAGTATGTGAGCCGGATTGAAAAAAGGCGCTGGGGAAACTTTCCATCCCAGCATCCGGCACCTGCGCATCTGCAAAAGAAAAATTTTCTCTTCCCATCCGCCAGATTCTATGGTAAAATAATACTATCTTTTTTGTAATATCAGATTTCAAAAAGCCCCGCACCTTCCCAGCGTGGCAGCTCTGAAAAATCCCCACGACAGTCATACCAGATAAAGGAGGAACTGATTGTATAGCAGAGTATCAACCGCAATTATCCGCGGTATTAACAGTCTGCCTGTACAGGTTGAAGCAGATGTGAGTGATGGCATGCCAATGTTTGAAATGGTAGGTTTTCTGGCAGCAGAAGTAAAAGAAGCCAGAGAGCGTGTACGTGCTGCTTTGCGTAACAGCGGTTATTATCTTCCGGCCAAACGGATTACGATCAATCTGTTCCCGGCAAATGTCAGAAAAACAGGCTCGGCCTTTGATCTTCCTATAGCAGCGGCGATTCTGGCGGCGCTGGGCGTGGTTTCCACGCAGCGGCTGGATTCCATGCTGGTCGTAGGGGAAATCGGCCTGAATGGCAGGGTGCAGCCGGTCGAAGGGATTCTGCCGATTGTGGCAGAAGCGGGCGGACATGGATTTACCCAGTGCATGGTACCTTATGACAACCGCAGGGAAGCAGGCCTGATTCAGAATATCCGGATTATCCCGGTGAAAAGTATTGCAGGAATGATCCGTTTTTTGAACGGGGAAGAGCCTGAAACAGGAGAGCCTGAAACAGGAGAGACTGAAATGGAAAAGGAAGGACGAAGCCAGATACAAATTACCGGTACAGGAAAAGAGCCGGATTTTTCCCAGATCAATGGCCAGCGCTTTGTCCGGCGTGCCAGCGAAGTGGCGGCTGCGGGTATGCACAATCTTTTGATGATCGGGCCGCCGGGAGCCGGAAAGACAATGATTGCCCAGCGGATTCCGACGATTCTGCCGCCGATGTGCAAAAAAGAACAGCTGGAGCTGGCAAGTATTTACAGTGTCAGCGGTATGCTGCTGCAGGATGCCGGCGCAATGTGTACCCGTCCGTTCCGCAGCCCGCATCATACGATAACGCCGCAGGGGCTTGTGGGCGGTGGTACAGTGCCAAAGCCGGGCGAGGTTTCGCTGGCGCATAAAGGCGTGCTGTTTCTGGACGAGCTGGCAGAGTTTCAAAAGTCTACGCTGGAGCTTTTGCGTCAGCCGCTGGAAGACAGGCAGATTCACATTGCAAGACTGCATGGCAGCTGCAGCTATCCGGCAGATTTTATGCTTGTGGCTGCGACCAATCCCTGCCCCTGCGGCGCATATCCGGACATGAACCGGTGCCGCTGCACGCAGCATGCGATCGACCGTTATCTTGGCAGAATCAGTCAGCCGCTGTTAGACCGGATTGACATCTGCGTGGAGACTTCACAGCTTACGTTTGCAGAGCTTACGGCAGAGACAGAAAACGAAAGCTCTGCAAAAATCCGGGCCAGGGTCTGCAAGGCGTGGGAGCTGCAAAAGGAGCGCTATGCAGATACCGGTATCTTTTTTAACAGCCAGATACCGGCAGACAGGTTAAAAGAAATCTGTATGCTTACGCAAAAAGAAGAAAGCTATCTGAAAAATTTGTATCAGCAGGCCGGACTGACCGCACGCGCATATCACAAAATTCTGCGTGTGGCGAGGACGATTGCAGATCTTGCCCACAGCAGCAGGGTAAATACCGGACATCTTGCAGAAGCATTCTGCTACCGCAGCCTGGATCACAAATACTGGGAAAGGCGGTGAAGCGGCAGATGACAGAATGCAAATATGCATACTGGTTTACGTGCATGAAAGGCTGTACGCCAAGAGTGCAGAAACATTTGTTTTCGGTCTGCGGGAGTGCAGAAGAAATTTATTATCTGAGACGCCAGGAGCTGGAAAAAATTTCCGGACTGATGCATAAGGATGTCATGTGCATCATAGAATCAAAAAAAACGTGGGACATGGATGGCAGGTGGTATGATTTGCTGCAGTCCGGGATCCGGTTTGTGTGCAGGGAGCAGGAGGAGTATCCACTACAGCTGTCGGAGCTTGCGGATGCGCCATATGGCGTGTTTTACCGTGGCAGCCTGCCGGAGGCGGGAGAGTTCCGTGTCGCGGTGGCTGGTGCCAGAATGTGCTCGGAATATGGCAGGACGATAGCCAGAGAGATTGCGCGGGAGCTTGCGTCACAGGATGTTGCCGTCGTCAGCGGTATGGCCAGAGGGATCGACGCGGCAGGGCATCGGGGAGCGCTGGACAGCGGCGGCCGTACGTATGCGGTATTCGGATGCGGTGTCGATATCTGTTATCCGAATTATCACAGACAATTGTATGAAGAGATCGCGCAGCATGGCGGACTGCTCAGTGAATATCCGCCGGGCACAAAACCGCTGCCCGCCTATTTTCCGCAGCGCAACCGTCTGATCAGTGTGCTGTCGGACGTAGTGCTTATAATAGAAGCAAAAGCAAAAAGCGGTTCTCTGATAACGGCTGATGCCGCGCTGGAGCAGGGCAGGGACGTGTATGCGCTGCCAGGACGCATTACGGACGGGTTAAGCTATGGATGTAATCGTCTGATTGCACAGGGAGCGGGCACGATCATATCTGTGGAAGACATTCTGGCGGAATTGTCAATGCAGGCTGTCCGTAAAAAGGAAATTGTGCACAACAGGAAAACAGGGACAGAAAGCGTCAGAGCAGGAGAAATTTTAACAGAAACAGATATGCGAAAGGGCATCAGAGCAGAGGAAACGGGCTTGCGGGAGGGTGTCTGGAAACAGTTAAATTGTGAAAAATTTGACAATTTACATAAATTTTCTCTTGAAAAAGACGAGCGGTTGGTGTATGGTTGTCTTGGTCTTTTGCCAATGGGCTTTGAAACTTTACTGGAAAAAACAGGATTAGACATACAGACGCTCAGTCAGACATTGGCAGCCCTGACGCAAAAGAACCGGATAGAGGAAGTGTATAAAAATCACTACAAAATTATTACGGAATGAGTAAGGTGAGGATTAGTCATGGCAAAATATCTGGTAATTGTGGAATCTCCGGCAAAGGTTAAGACGATTAAAAAATTTCTTGGGAAAAATTATGAGGTTACAGCGTCGAACGGACATGTCAGGGATCTGCCAAAAAGTAAAATGGGAATTGATTTCGAGCATGATTTTGAGCCAAAATATATTACGATACGGGGAAAAGGAGATATTCTTGCAAAGCTGCGCAAGGAAGCAAAAAAAGCAGACCGTGTCTATCTGGCAACGGACCCTGACCGGGAAGGGGAAGCGATTTCCTGGCATTTGTCAAAAGCGCTGAATCTGGATGATAAAAAAGAAGTATACCGGATCAGCTTTAACGAAATTACAAAAAACGCAGTCAAAGCTTCACTGAAACAGCCCAGAGAGATTGACATGGATCTGGTAAATGCCCAGCAGGCAAGACGTATTCTGGACCGTATGGTAGGTTATAAGATCAGTCCGCTGCTCTGGGAAAAGGTAAAGCGCGGCCTAAGCGCCGGACGCGTGCAGTCTGTAGCGCTGCGCATTATCGCGGACAGGGAAAAAGAGATCAATGATTTTATTCCGGAAGAATACTGGACGATCGGCGCACAGCTGCAGGTCGCCGGAGAAAAAAAGAAACTGGAAGCCAGATTTTACGGAACCTCAGAAGGGCGCATGAAAATCGAAAATAAAGAGCAGGCGGAAAACATCCGGCAGGAGCTTCTAAAGGCAGACTACCAGGTACTGGATGTAAAAAAGAGCGAGCGCACGAAAAAAGCGCCGTTTCCATTTACAACGAGTACGCTGCAGCAGGAGGCGTCCAAAGTCTTAAACTTTTCGACATTAAAAACAATGCGCCTGGCCCAGCAGCTGTATGAAGGAGTAGAGATCAAAGGGGCCGGAGTGATCGGACTGATTACTTATCTGAGAACAGATTCCGTGCGTATTTCGGAAGAAGCCGACGCACAGGCCAGAGACTATATTGGAAAAAATTATGGCCCGGATTATATCGCGGCCGCATCCGCGGAAAAGAAAACATCCGGCAAGATTCAGGATGCACACGAGGCCATCCGCCCGACGGATATTACAAGAACGCCGGTAGAAGTAAAGGAATCTCTTTCCAGAGACCAGTTCCGCCTGTACCAGCTGATCTGGAAACGTTTTACAGCCAGCCGTATGAGCGCGGCAAAATACGAGACAACGAGTGTGAAAATCGGCGCCGGTGCATACAGGCTGACAGTATCAGCTTCCAGAGTGGCATTTGACGGTTTTATGTCCGTATACATGAGCGACGAGGACGAAAAAGGAGAAAATAACGTACTGCTCAGATCGATCGACGAATCTTCAAAACTGACGCTGGACGATCTGGAATGTACCCAGCACTTTACCCAGCCGCCGGCACATTATACCGAAGCAGCCCTTGTCAAAACGCTCGAAGAGCACGGCATCGGCCGCCCAAGCACATATGCTCCGACCATTACCACACTGCTGGCCCGCCGTTATGTATTAAAAGAGAACAAAAATCTGCATCTGACAGAGCTCGGCGAAGCAGTCAACACCATTATGAAAGAAGCCTTTGCCACGATTGTAGACGAAGAGTTTACCGCAAATATGGAAATGCTGCTGGACAAAGTAGAAGAAGGCGACATCAGCTGGAAAACGATCGTAAGCAATTTTTATCCGGATCTGGAAGAAGCCGTAGAAAAGGCGGCAAAAACGCTCGAAAAAGTAAAGATCGCCGATGAAGTCACCGACGTAATCTGTGAAGAATGCGGCCGAAACATGGTCATCAAATACGGTCCGCACGGAAAATTTCTGGCCTGTCCAGGCTTTCCGGACTGCCGCAGCACAAAGCCATACCTCGAAAAAATCGGAGTCTCCTGCCCGAAATGCGGAAAAGATATTGTCGTACGAAAAACAAAAAAGGGAAGACGCTTTTACGGATGCGAGGCAGGACCTGACGACTGTGATTTTATGTCATGGCAGAAACCGTGTCAGGAAAAATGCCCGAAATGTGGCGGCTATATGGTAGAAAAAGGAAACAAAGTGGTGTGCGCGGATGCGCAGTGCGGGTATGTGTGTGAGAAAAGCAGGGAATCCTGAACTGGATCAACCAGACCGGTATATACTGGTCTCCCGGACGCCGGATGAGGGAAGCGGCCCTGTTTCATTGTTCCGGTTTCCAGAA
>CANTHI010000139.1 GCA_947653505.1 uncultured Eubacterium sp. | reverse complement strand
GAAAATGTAGATAAGCTTTTTGATACAGACGAGGAGTTTGAAAAAGTTCGTAAATGGGAGGCATTTGCTGGATATGATCATAATTTGTTCCCGCCTGAGAAAATCAGGAAAGTGTATAGATGTCCGGAAAATGGACAGGATACATAGAGATAACATGTGAAAATTTTTTTACAAAAAAATATACTGTTGACAAATAAGAAGATATAGGCATATAATAATGTACATGTATAAAAAAGTGCCTTAGAATAGGAGAATCATATTATGGCTATAAAGAGAGTAAAAATAAATTATTTGTCGGCTGTGTCAAAGACCCCTCCGGTGGATAGGATTGCTGTTCCTAGTAGCCATATGGAAGAACTTGACAGGGCGATTAGACAAAAAGTAAGGCAGAATGAGGCAGAGCGGGCTGCAAGCATAGAAGCAGCCGGCCGGTATACAGTCCGCTGAGATTAGGTATGCCAGGCTATACATGGATAATGAATAAAAGGACAGACCGTAAAGGCTGTCCTTTTTGGGTTTCTTTATTAAAAAATTAAACTCCGGATTTACGCTTTAAAATGGCTGCCTTTTCACTGCACCGTCAGCATATTATACAGCTTCATTAACCGGATATCTTCTTTGGAGAGCAGCAGTTCTTTTTTCAGCTCAGGAGTTTCCTCCTGTATCGTCTTGCTGACCAGTATTTTTGTAGAAGTAGGCATCAGGGGACGGGAAGAGATCCCATAAGCCAGCCCCCATTTTACAGAAGCGTTCAGATATGGATGCGGGATACTGACCTGATACTGTTCCATAGGCATGTCTGCATTTTGCAAAATGATACAGCTGATGGAATCATAATGGTAAATATAGCCTGCATATGTATTTTCGCACAGCCGGTAATCCCGTATGTTCATATACATATCGGCCTGAAAGACGCCTTCTCTGGTCTCGTCGCCGATATCGGTCACGCAGCAGCAGATCTGCTGTTTTCTCCCGTCGTAATAATATAAATAAAACTGATTCAGATTTTGAAAAAAAGCAGGCACGGACGCTGACGTTCCTGTCTGTGCATTACAGCCGCTGTTGCGATGTAGCAGCTGTTCCACGCGGATGTGCAGCGCGTCGGCGATCTCGTATAAGGTGACAATGTCAGCGGCGATTCTGCCGTTTTCGTATTTGGACAGGCAGGATTTGCTTTTGCAGATCTTCGCGGCGAGCTCTTCGGTTGTCATGTTGTTCTGCTTCCGGTAAAATTTAATGGAATGACCGACCTCTTTTGCTATCTCCATCTTTGTTTCTCCATAATCAATATTTTATGAATCTTCTGTGTTTTTTTCAGTATACACAATTTTTTGGAAAAAGACAATCAAAAAAGTACTGTCAGGAAACAGGATGCCCTGATTGTTGTTACTTTTCATGGGTCAGGAACGCGCAGGGTCTGCCCCACGGGGCACCAGCTGCGTGTTTCATAAGAACATGATATAAGAACATGATTCAGGAGTGAGGGGCGATTTTGCGAAGCAGATTTTCCATATCACCCCGGATTGCTGTCCTGAGCGGCCCCTGGGCCGTGAATAGTAACGATTGTTTCCTGACAGGAAATAGAAGGAGTTTGTAAAAAAGGAATCTGTCTGCTATATTATGGGACATAAGGAACCGGAAACAGGGCTGGTTAGTAAGGCGCCGCTGCTAAGCCCGTCAGAAGAAAAGGAGAGCTGAAAATATGAAATATAATTTTGATGAGGTCATCGACCGCGGAAATACCCATTCTTCAAAATATGACGAGCGGATGATGAAATTTGGCACGGATGATGTGATCCCGCTGTGGGTGGCGGATATGGATTTCCGTACGGCACAGCCAATCATCGACGCATGCGTGAAAAAGGCAGAGGAAGGGATCTGGGGCTATACTTCGCGCACGGACAGTTATTTTGAGGCAGTCAGGGAGTGGGAGGAGCGGTATTATGGCTGGAGTCCGGATACATCCCTGATGAGCTGGGCGATTGGCGTAGTCCAGACGATGGCGGCGCTTATGAAGATCTATACGATGCCCGGCGACCGGGTGCTGATCCAGACGCCTGTATATTCCGAATTTTACGATATTCCGGAGGCAATCGGGCGTGTGGTTGTGGAAAACAGACTGGTGGAAACAGACGGCAGATGGAGGATAGATTTTGAGGATTTCGAGGAATGTGCAAAGAAATGCAAGGTATTTTTGCTGTGCAGTCCGCACAATCCGCTGGGCATTGTCTGGGAGCCGGAAGAGCTGGAACGGATGGTGAATATCTGCAGGAAGCATCATGTGATGGTTATTTCGGATGAAATCCATTCGGATCTTGTCTTTCACGGGAAGAAGCATACACGTACAGCCACGCTGTCAAAAGAAGCCGGCGAATATGTGGTGACATGCGTATCGGTTACAAAGACATTTAATCTGGCCGGGCTTCAGGCTTCTACCACGATCTTTCCGGATGCGCATATGAAGAGGGATTTTGACAAATACTGGAGCAGCATGGATATCCACCGCAATAGTGCGTTCAGCGCGGTTGCGATCGAAGCGGCTTATCGGGAAGGCAGGGAATGGCTGGATCAGCTGCTGGAATACTTATCCGGTAATTTTGAGTTTGTAAGGGAGTATTGCAATCATTATATTCCAAAAATCAGGCCCAATCTGCCGGATGCGACTTACCTGATGTGGCTGGACTGCAGGGAGCTTGGACTCAGTAATGAAGCGCTGCGGACGTTTATGATTGAAAAGGCAAAGCTGGGGTTGAATGAAGGCTATACGTTTGGACGGTCGCTGAACGGGTTTATGCGGTTAAACGCAGCGTGTCCGAGAGCCGTTCTGGAACAGGCAATGAAGCAGCTGCGGGAGGCGGCGGACGCACTCTGATTCAGAAGGCAGGTGCAAATGATAAAATCTGGGGGAGTAGATCATGGATAAAAAGAAAATCTGGGAAAATTACCGGTTTCCGCTGATCCTTTTAGGCGGTATACTGCTGGGCGCCGCGATCGGTGCGGTTTTGGGAGAAAAAGCATCTGTTCTGGCTCCGGTTGGGGATATTTTTATCAATTTATTGTTTACCGTTGTGGTGCCGATGGTGTTTGTCTCTATTGTTAATGCGGTAGGGAGTATGCTGAACATGAAGCGGCTTGGTAAGATTCTGGGCTCTATGGTATCGGTATTTATCATTACCGGCCTGTTTGCGGCCGTGCTGGTACTGGCTGTTATCTGGCCTCCGGCTGCCAATACGGCAATGGAGCTGTCAGGCGCTGAGATGGGAGAGATGTCTGAGGTCAGCGATATGATCGTAAATACACTGACGGTAGACAATTTTTCCGGTCTGCTGAACCGTGAAAATATGCTGGCAATTATTATAGCGGCTATTTTTACCGGACTGGCAGTCGCAAAGTGCGGTGGGCAGGAGAGCGCGTTTGGCAGATTAATGGAGAACCTGAATCATATTATTATGAAGATCGTGGATATGATTATGAAGCTGGCACCGGTTGGACTGGGCGCTTATTTTGCCAATCTGGTAGGAGAATTTGGCCCGCAGCTGATCGGGGATTACGGGCGGTGTATGCTCATTTATTATCCGATGTGTATCGTATACGGACTTGTATTTTTTCCACTGTATGCTTATTTTGCGGCGGGCAAAAAAGGAGTCCGGACAATGGCGGCTCATATTTTAAAGCCGGCTGTCACCGCTTTTGCGACACAAAGCTCCGTAGCTTCCCTGCCGGTAAACAAGGAAGCGTGTGATGAAATCGGGGTGCCGGATGATATCAGCAATATTGTACTGCCTATGGGCGCCACCATGCATATGGATGGTTCGGTACTGTCATCGATTACGAAAATCGCGTTTTTATTCGGCGTATTTCAGATGCCGTTTCGCGGGGTGGGGACTTACGCAATGGCGATTGTGGTATCGGTACTGAGCGCGTTTGTATTATCCGGCGCGCCGGGCGGCGGGCTGGTCGGCGAGATGCTGATTGTCAGCCTGTTTGGATTTCCGGGTGAGGCATTTCCACTTGTCGCGACGATAGGATTTCTGGTAGATCCGATGGCCACCTGCCTGAACGCGTCCGGAGATACGATCGCGTCGATGATTATCACACGTATCGTAGAAGGAAAAGAATGGCTGGAAAGAAAAAGTAAAAAACAATTGACGAATGCTTAAGAATATAGGAGGATATTAGTATGAACACAATCAAAACACAGAATGCTCCAGGAGCGATCGGACCATATTCACAGGGATACGAAGTAAACGGTATGATCTGTACCTCAGGCCAGCTTCCGGTCTGCCCGTCAGATGGAAGCGTACCGGAAGGGATTCAGGAGCAGGCCAGACAAAGCTGTGAAAACGTAAAGGCAGTAATCGAAGCGGCAGGCGGCAGTATGTCAGATGTATTTAAAACGACCTGCTTTCTGGCCAGCATGGATGACTTTGCCGCGTTTAATGAAGTCTACGCGCAGTACTTTCCATCCCATCCGGCCCGCAGCTGCGTGGCAGTAAAGACGCTGCCCAAAGGTGTATTATGCGAGATCGAAGCAGCCGCGGTAAAGCAGAAAGCGACCGGAACAGGTGCGAAAGTAACCGTGATCGGGAGCCATTTGTGTCCGGATACGCTTTATGCGCTCGGACAGCTTGCGCAGGCTGGGATTGAAGCGGATTTTCAGGATATTCTGTCCTGCCACGCGGATCTGAAAGCATATCTTGCCCTGCGGGAAAGCAGTCAGGCATACGAAAACATCCGCGGGACGGCATCTTTGGGCATTCCATGCTTTGTCAGAGAGGACGGGACGCATACGCTGGAGCTTGCACAGATACTGGCCGCTTTCCAGTAAGGAGGGTCTGCACAAATGCATGAACTTACAAAACTCATACGGGATGATATGAAGCCGGCGCTCGGGGTGACGGAACCGGCAGCTATCGCATTCGCGGTTTCAACAGCCAGAAATTATGTCACAGGGGATGTAGAAAATGTCACCCTGTATCTGAACAGCGGTATTTATAAAAATGCGTTTACGTGCGGAATACCGGGTACTGGCGAAGTCGGAAATGCATATGCTGCGGCGCTTGGCGCCGTGGCGGCGGATCCGGAAAAAGGGCTGGAATGTCTGGAAGGGATTTCGGAAGAAGAAAAGCAGAAGGCCGCGCGGATGGTGGCGGAAAACAGAATCCATGTGGTGATGAAAGAGGTTACGGCCAGAATCATGATCGATGCGGTTGTCTGTACGGCAGGCGGCAGCACGGCTGCTGTAACGATCCGTGACTCACATACCAATATTGTCCGCATCACGGCTGATGGAAATATTGTCTATGAAAAAGTAAAAGAGCCGGAAAAAGAAGGTGTGCAGACAGCCGGGGAAGACTGTGCAATGGGAGAACATGCGCTGATTCATCAGTATTCGTTACAGCAGATTTATGAATATGTGGTGCATGTTCCGGCAGAAGAGCTTGCGTTTATCAGCGAAGCGTACCGTCTGAACTGGGAGCTGATGCAGGAAGGGCTGCGCAGTGAAAAGACCGTGTTTGCGCATTACCTTCTGGAGGCAAACGGCGGGGTAGTTATCTCAGAAGATGAACGCAGGACGGCTTCTCTTTTATGCAATGCCGCGATTGAGGCCCGTGTAACTGGTCTGGCCAGACCGGCGATGAGCATTACAGGCTCCGGAGCACATGGCATTATCGCTACCATGCCGTTATATGCGGTCTGTAAGGTGCGGCATCTTTCAGAAGAATCTCTGCTGCGTGCCACGGCCTTAAGCTATCTGGTCTGTATGTACCTGAAAGAGTATTCCGGCAGGCTGTCCGCGTTCTGCGGGTGTGCGATCGCGGCCGGAACCGGCATGGCATGCGGACTTGTCTTTCTGCGGGGCGGGGATGCGAAGGCTATGGGCATGGCAATCAGCAATATGGCATGCAGCATTACCGGAATGATCTGCGACGGCGGCAATCAGGGATGTACGATGAAAGGCGTGGTTGCGGTGGATGCCGCTTTTGTGTCTGCGGACATGGCAATGAAACAGGTTGCGGTTGACCGCAGACATGGGATTAACGCAGGCACACCGGAAGAAACGATGCGGAATATGGGACTGATCGCGTCGCCGGGAATGACAGGAACGGAGCAGACAATTCTGGACATTTTAAATCAGAAAGGGAACGAATGAGATGGAAAAAAGTGATATCCGTTATCAGACATATGTACAGATTCTGAAAGAAGAGCTGGTGCCTGCGATGGGATGTACAGAGCCGATTGCCATCGCTTATGCGGGAGCAAAGGCGAGGGAAGTGCTGGGTACGGCGCCTGACCATGTGACGGTCAGCGTCAGCGATAATATCATCAAAAATGTAAAAAGCGTGATCGTTCCGAATACAGGTGGGATGCGGGGCATCGCGTCAGCTGCCGCCGCAGGCATCGTAGCAGGAGACGCCGGAAAAAAACTGGAGGTCATCGCCAGCGTCACACCGCAGCAGAAAGCTGAGATGAAAAAATTTCTGGAAGAAGTGCCCGTGGAAATCACTTCCGCTGACAGCGGATACATTTTTGACATTATACTGACACTTTCCAGCGGGCAGGAGACGGCATCTGTCCGGATCTGCCAGCATCATACAAACATTGTATATATCGAAAAAAATGGCAGTGTGCTTTCTGACCGCATGAGCGAAGCCAGTGTGACTTCCTGTGAGGAGTGCGCGCATACGGATCAGGGACTGGCTGACAAATCGCTGCTGAATATCAGGGATATTCTTGAATTTGCGGACACATGTGATCTTTCGGATGTCAGACAGGTGCTGGACACACAGATTCAGTATAACACGCAGATTGCGGAAGAAGGGCTGCTTGGGGATTATGGGGCAAACATTGGTTCTACGTATCTGAAATACTACGGCAGTGATGTGCGAAACCGCGCAATCGCAAAAGCTGCAGCCGGTTCCGACGCAAGAATGAGCGGCTGTGAACTGCCGGTTGTGATCAATTCCGGCAGCGGCAATCAGGGACTGACCGTTTCCGTACCTGTGACAGAGTACGCAAAGGAGCTGTCCGTGCCAAAAGACAGGCTTTACCGTGCGCTGCTCGTATCCAACCTCACTGCCATCCATGAAAAGACCGGGATTGGCAGGCTCTCCGCCTACTGCGGGGCTGTCAGTGCAGGCTGCGCGGCAGGCTGCGGCATTGCGTATCTGCAGGGCGGGGACTACGAGGCAGTTGCCCACACGCTTGTGAATGCGCTGGCGATTGTGTCCGGCATCATTTGCGACGGCGCAAAGGCATCGTGCGCAGCGAAAATAGCATCCAGTGTGGAAGCCGGGATTCTTGGATTTCATATGTATCAGAACGGGCAGCAGTTTTATGGCGGGGACGGGATCGTAACATCCGGCGTGGAGGCCACCATCCGCAACATTGGACGTCTGGGACGGGAAGGAATGCGCCAGACAGATAAGGAAATTGTAAAAATCATGATGCATGAAACGGCACGTTCCGCGCAGGCAGAAACAGAAACGAGGTGAACACCATGAAGATCCGTACGGCAAAGGCAGACGATCTGGACCAGATCACGGAAATCGAACAGGAATGCTTTCCGCCAGCCGAAGCGGCAACGCGCCAGTCATTTGAAAACCGTCTCACGTATTATCCGGATCATTTCTGGGTTTTATGCGACGGCGCGGAAATCATAGGCTTTGTAAACGGAATGGTCAGCAGCCAGAAAGATCTGAAAGATGAAATGTATGACGATGCTGGTATGCATCAGAGCGATGGCAGCTGGCAGATGATCTTTGGAGTGGATGTCCGCCCGCAGTACCGGTGCAGGGGATATGCGGGACAGCTGCTCCGGTATGTGATAGAAGAAGCAGGGGCACAGGGAAGGGACGGGCTTGTTCTGACCTGTAAGGAACGGCTTGTGCATTATTATGCGAAATTCGGGTTTCAGGATGAAGGAGTATCGGAATCTGTGCATGGGGGAGTATGCTGGCATCAGATGAGGATGCGGCTGAAATAAACAGGGCCGCTTCCCTCATCCGGCGTCCCCGAAGCCAATACACAACATTATTATGTAAATTGTTGCATAATCAATGAGAAGAACCGGCCAATTCCCAGCCGCTAAAAAGCATCTGATGATTCATCTGGCAGGAAATTATATATATAATCCTTAGCGGCATTGAGCTGTGAATCTTTCACATAAATATCTGTACCGTATATGGAGTGACCGCTATAGATTTTCATAAATCCGCCTATGGCCGCCGCATCCTTCGTTATAAAGGCAATGTCATGATTTTTTAATATATTTGTTACGATCCCTGCTTCTGCTTCGCCAGAAACCGAAAGCAATAATTTCCATTGTTCCATCAGAAATAACCTCCTGTGTTTGTGTAAAGATTTATGATGCCCGGGATAAAAAGAAGTCCCAAATTTCCCTGTGACAGATCAGGTTAACAGATGTCTTTTTTGTTATAAAAAATGATTGTTATCCGTGCACTGAAGATAAACAGGATCACTGTTATGAAAAACAATAATAGATTTAAAATCATCTTTGAACCTGTC
>CANTHI010000138.1 GCA_947653505.1 uncultured Eubacterium sp. | reverse complement strand
AGAGACTGCATAGAACGTCGAATAATGGGTACGCCATCTGCTAACGCCTGCCGCTCTGTCTCCTGAAGATAGGACGGAATCTGCCAGGCAATGGAATCAATATAAGTCGTTAATCTTTCGTCAACAATCATGGACTATCCTCTCCGTCTTCTCATCCACTGGCAGATTTGTATATAATTTGTAAAAGCAGGTAAGATTTCCGCTCTTTCATGCGAATCTATAAGTATCAGGAACAGTTCATTGCAAAATAAAAGCAAGGAGATACAGGGATGAAAGCAAATCAGACAAATTTTATCAGGCTCATCCGTAAGGGCAGGGAGGAAGGTATTCTCTATGTTATTGAAGTGTATGGCGGATATCTGCATGCAATTGTAAGAAAAAGACTTTCTATACTGCCGGACCAGGTGGACGACTGCATGAATGATATTTTTTTCGGGATCTGGAAAAATATTGACAGTTTCGACGAATCCAAAGGAAGTTTTCAAAGCTGGGCAGCTTCTGTCGCGCATCTGAAAGCAATTGACTATCTGCGCAGGGCGGGGAGAGAGTTAAAAACGGTGAGTCTGGATGGGATGGAACTGGAGGTGCCGCAGGAAGATGCCGGGCTTGCAGCGCTTCTGGAACGGGAATTATCCAAAGAGATGCAGCAGATGCTGGCCTGTCTGAATGAACAGGACAGGGAACTTTTCTGGAGGATTTATGCGGAGGAAGAAGATCCGGCAGTGGCAGGGTCCAGGCTGGGACTGACCAGAAACAGTGTTTATGTAAGGCTTTTCCGTGGAAAAAGAAAGATGCGGATGTTTGCGGAAAACAGAAAGGAGTTGTGAGGATGGGGCGGAATAAGAGCATGGAGTGGAATAAGAGGATAGGGCGGAATGAGAGCATGGAGTGGAATAAGAGGATAGAGCGGAATGAGAGCGTGGAGTGGAATAAGAACATAAAACGGGCTAAGAACGTAGAACGGGCTAAGAACGCAGAACGGGCTAAGAACGCAGAATGGGCTAAGAATATGGAACAGGATATGTACCGTCTTGCCAACCGGATGCATAGTGCTTTTGAGCAGGAAGCCATTCTGCCGCGGGATATCACGCTGGATGATGCTTCTAAAAGCAGATATGGGCAGTCTGTACTGGCTGCCATACGAAAGGACAGGAGGCTGGCAGGAAGAAACAGACTAAGGGTAGCAGCGGCATGTCTGGCAGTACTGGCTGCTGTTACGGGACTTTTCCACAAAGAAGCAAAGGCGGCGATATTTTATATCGGTTACAGCATCAGTATGGCTCTGGGGCTGGAAGGAGATCTTGCGGGTTATAAGGAAGTCGTTCATACATCTGTCAGTGACGGAGGCTATATCGTAACGCTGGAGGAGGCGGCAGCAGCGCCGGAAAAGCTGGCCATCAGCTATACCGTCCGGCGTGAGGACGGGAGGCCGATGACGTATGGACATGAGAAGGATTATTTTCAGGGGGCCGGTACCTGCTTTCACGTCGAAGACCGTCTGCTGATCAATGGGGCAGCTAACGTTGTACAAAACAGTGTATGCGGATACCGGTTTCTGGACGGGGGAGAATCTGTGATTGGCGCAGAGATCGTTTATGATATTGCAGATACGGATCTCTCCGGAGAAAATACGTATGATCTGACCTTTTATAATGATAGTGGAAAATGGAAATTCAGGTTTCAGGCAGACGGTTCCCAGCTGTATGCAGATACAAAGCGTATGACGCTTGGAAACCGTTATCAGCTTCCGAACGGTGCGGAAATGATACTGGATGAGCTGAGCATCAATGCTCTGGAACAGCGGATCCTGCTTCATACGTCCGGAGAAGGGGATTTCTGGGCGTATGCGCTTACCCTGCATGCGACGGATGAGAACGGGAGAACGGCAGAGTTTTATGTAAACGGTTCTGACGATGGGGTTCACTATTTCATGAATGCAGAGAGAAACAAAGGAATTGCGTCTGATGCCAGAACAGTAACTGTAACCGTTCACGCAGTGGAATTTATCGAAGACAGGACGCCGGCTGGAAATGAAAAGATTTTGAAAGGCACGGAGGAATTTATCGTACCGCCTGTGGGCACTGGGGAACAGCCGTCTGATGGACCGGATTCTCAAAAAGCGGATGCAGGTGGTCAGGAGAAAACGGCTGCGCCGGTAGTCTGGGATCTGACAAAACTGCAGTAGTTGTCAGTTGTATGGAAATAGGATATAGTAATATAATAGAGATTTTTATTGACATTATTTTATGATGAACCGGGCAAGGCAGTCTGGGAAGACGACAACACTGATTGCTTTGGAGAAGTATTTACAAAGAGACTATCATGTAGTTTTTGTGGATTTCCAGATATTTGGAAAGGATGAATTTTCAGCGGAGCATATTTTTGCACTGTCTTTTGCAGATACATTTCTGCGGCTTCTTGCAGAAACAGATATCTGTATGCAGTCTGACCTGCAGAAGACGATAGAACGGATACAGACCTGTGTAGAGGAGGAGCGAAGCAGTTACCGGCTCAGGCGGCTGTTTGAAGACCTGAGCCGTATTTGTGCATATTCCGATAAACCGCTTGTGCTGATTCTGGCAGGCGTCTATGACATCCGGACGAGCCTGCACTTTGTATGGCAGTTATGCTGGTTTTTTTAAAAGAGCAGGAAGGTGTGGCTGTGATTGCGAACCGGATCTTTGAGATGAGACTGTATAATCTTTACCTGTCTGCTGCGCAAATGCAGGAATCAGAGATTTACAGGATATCCCTGCAGGACAGGAATCAGTTTCCGGATGGAGGACACTTAAATATGCGTCTGGTTCTGGAAAAATTTGTATTGCATTTCCATGAGATCTATGGGGACAGGGATTTGGGGTTTTTAGAAGAAGAGGGCAGAAAGTATTTTTTACTTTATTTGCGGCCGGTTGCCAGGGAATATCATCAGAGAGGAGAAGAACAGCTTGCAGAGTATCTGGAAGATTATCACGCAAAGAAAGGATATCTGAGTAGCTTTAACTTTAATCAGAAGAAACAGACGGGTGTATATGAGGTGAAAATTGGAGATAAAACGCTGATGGAAGCAGTTGTGTAGGAAGACGGACATATGGAGCCAGGCTCTGTATGTCCGTTTGTATGTGAATCTGGAAGCTGTTGAATCTGGAAGCTGTCCGGACATAACAGCAATTGCATGTGGAAAGTTTTTGAAAAAAATTGTAGCATTTTAGTATTTTCAGGGGTGTTATAGGTGAAAGGGGGATCGGTTACATGGAACAGGTGTCACTGGAAGCGGATGCTTCCATAGAAGCTGTTGTCCGGCATTATGCGGATATGGTATACCGGCTCGCGTTTGCCCGCACCGGAAATGCTTATGATGCAGATGATATCTTTCAGGAAGTATTTCTGCGGTATGTGAAAAAGCATCCGGCATTTACGGACGAAGAGCACCGGAAGGCATGGCTGCTGCGGGTAACGGTCAATTGTGCAAACAAGCTCTGGGATTCTTTCTGGCATAAAAAGGTGCAGGGACTTACGGAGGAGCTGGTGTTTTTGCAGGATGAGGAGCTGACACTGTATGAAGAGCTGAAAAAACTGCCGCCCAGATACCGTGAGGTAATTCATCTGTTTTATTATGAAGAGCTGCCGCTGGAGGAGATCAGCCGGATTCTGAACCGGAAAAATTCCACAGTCCGCACACAGCTTACACGGGCAAGAGCAATGCTTCGAAAATATATGAAAGAGGAGGACTATGTATAGTATGGAAGACGGGAGATCTTTTAAAGAGCGGTACCGGAGTCTGAATGCCGCGATAGCTCCGGACGAGACTCTGATTTGTACGGTCATAAAAAATGGACGAAAGCAGGAAAGAGGGCAGGACCATAAAAGGAGCTCTGCCTGGAAGTGCGCTGTAGTACTGGCATCCGTCAGTGTCTGTCTGTATCTGGCCATGCCCGCGCTGGCAGCTTCTTCAGAGCCGGTTTATCAGATGATGTATCAGGTATCTCCTGCAATGGCACAGCATTTTATGCCGGTGATGAAAGAGGATGTGGACAATGGGATCAAAATGGAGGTGCGCTCGGCCAGTATACATGGCAGTACTGCGGAAATCTATCTTGCGATGCAGGATCTGGAAGGGGACCGGATCGATGAAACGACGGATCTTTTTGACAGCTACCGGATCAACCGTCCGTTTGACAGTACATGCTCCTGCGTGCGTGCCGGATATGAAGCAGATACCGGAACGGTTATTTTTCTGATTACGATCCGCCAGTGGGGAGACCGGGATATCCGTGGCGATAAGATTACGTTTTCTGCCAGCAGCTTTATCAGTCACCAGAAATCGTATGAAAATATTTCTATTCCGGTGAATACCGCCGGTATCAGTGAAAACAGTCAGACCCAGAGTGTCTGGTGTCTGGGAGGAAGCTCTGTGGATGAGGACTGGTTTGCGCGTCTGGATGGCCAGATGACGGCGCTTGTTCCATTTGAGCCGGTGCAGGGATTTCCGGTAGACGGAATGGAACTGACGGGGATCGGGTATGTGGATGGAAAGCTTCATATTCAGACAGCTGTCAGAGATCCGCTGGCAAATGATAATCACGGCTATTTCTGGTTTGTGGAGCCGGATGGCGGGAAAGTGGAAAGTATTTATACATTTTCCTTTACCGGAACGACGAAGCAGGGCGGGCGTGTGGATTATCATGAGCAGGTCTTTGAAGTCCCGCCGCAGGAGCTTAAAGATTATGGACTGTATGGTAATTTTGTGACGACGGGACAAAAGACCGATGGCAGGTGGAGCGTGACATTTCCGCTGGAAGCGGATCCGGAGCTGTCATAAACTATTTAAAATAAAAAACCGGACTTCTGGAAGCGAACGGCAGGCGGTTTCCGGCAGGCAGCAAAAAAGCATGGTCATGCCGGATACTAAGGCTGCTTTCGATATATCCATCGGTAATGATCAGGATGGGGCCGTCTTTTGGAAAATCCTTTGCCTGCTCCAGCAGACGGACGGCGGGCTGCAGGATCGTTCCGCCGCGTCCTTTTACCTGTACCCGTCCGGCGATTGCATCGACGGATAAATAGCCCGCGTCGTAAGGCGCGGCATCACAGAATACAACCCTGGCAAAGGGAACCTCTCTGGCTGTGGCGTAGCTGGCGATCGAACCGAGCGCCATGCCAAGCTGGCGCGGCTCCATCGATGAGGAGGTATCCAGGATAACGCCAAAGGTGCGGCTGTGTTCTGGCAACTCATAAGAGACATACTGCGGCCTTGGAATATCAGGGCTGGACGCCTGTCTGCGGCTTGGTCTGGCATACGTGCGGTGTTTTTCCAGTGGCTGGAAATGGATGTCAAACCATTCCGCCAGCTGTACATCCCACGGGATGACAGGCATGGACAGGGCACGGATCTCTTCGATTAGGCCGGCCGGCAGAAAGCCGCGGCTGTGTGACTGGTGAAACTCCAGCCCCTGCAGCAGCGCATCTTTGCAGAAGTCGTCCAGACTGACGGCTCCGGTGCGGCTTTTGCCTGCCATATCAGGCGATTTCCTGCCGGAATCGAGCAGATCCCCGTATCCGTTTCCGTGGAAGGTATCCAGCTTTTTATATTTGCGTAAATCAGATACGATCAGATCGTAAATGGATTCGGCAGACATGCCTTTTAAGCTTTCATCATATAACAGCCCGTCAGCCGGCATCTGCCCGATCTGCATTTCCTGCAGCCAGCCGTTAATGACAAAGTCACAGGCGATATTCCATAAATAAGCGTCCCTGCCGGCGCAGCGTTCGTTATGATTCAGTCCCGCATGCAGGTATTCGTGTGCCAGTACAAACCGCCACTGGTTCTGGTTATATTTGCAGGCAGGATTGATATATATCTCCTGTGTGGATACGTCAATGGCTGCGACACTGATTTCCTGCTGGTAGCAGCAGCGGTAGTCTTCTATTATACGGAAATGGGCTGCAAGACCGCCCAGCAGCGGATAATGGTCAATAAACCAGCGGGCGGCTTTTGCGGCAGGTGTGTTGGAAACGTTTTGCCTGGTATGCCCGCCGGACTGCGTCACGGCATCCGAGACGCAGTCTGCCAGATGGCAGGCAAAACAGGCGGCAAAGTGGTTGTGCCCGCCGTTTGCGGTATCATAAGTCAATGGTCTGGACAGGCCGGACATATCACACTGGCTGGGCGCGGCAGTTCCAAAGTACTGGCAGGAAGTATCCGCGTGGTGCTCCGTCAGGTATTCATAAATATCCAGCTCTGTCTTCAGATTGCCGGGCAGAGGGAAGGCAGACAGGTCGTACAGGGGTTCCCCTATTTTTAAATCTGCCAGAAAACGGTCAATATAAATATCACACGCTTCATTCCATAAAAATGGCTGGAAGGAAACCGTACGCCTGGTGGTGCCGTCTGGCAGCTGTTTTTCATACGAGGGCATATTTGCCTCGTCAAAATGTCCGAAGGCAGGATGCAGCAGACAGTGGGCAATGACATACAGCCACTGTCCGGCTGGTAAAAAGAAATCCTGGTTGACATAAATATAACCTGCGCTGTCAACAATGGCCGGAGTCTTTGCGCCCAGACGTTCCCTGCGCTGCGGAATGATTTCGCCTTTCAGTCCGCGAAACAGCGGAGAGGATTTTACAAGATGCAGACCACACTGTAAGCTTTCTTCTGAGGGAGACAGCTTTTTTTGTGACGGATGCTTTCCTTTGGACCGGGACTGGTGTTTTTTGCCCATATTTATGCACCTGCCTTTTCATGCACGGCAAGTCTTGGAAGATCGCGGATTATTTCGATCAGAAACCATTCCGGCAGCGTTCCGTCTTCGTCAGCAGCCACGATCAGCTGCGCAATTTCGTTGCTGATCTCAGATAAGTCTTTGATCAGCGCTTTTGCCCGGTGAACAAAGAATTTTGTTTCGCCATTGATATGCTGCTTGTCTTCTGGCAGCCCATGCATCAGCTGCCCACGGAAGGACTGGGCGAGAAAATACAGCACATCCCTCTCTTCCGGACGCGATGGCCAGCGGCGTTCCCCTTTGATAATATCAGAAAGCAGGTGTGTGTTGCCAAGCTGTCTGATATAAGCAAGAAACATTCCCGCATGATTTGCCGAAATACAGCCATAAGCAATCATCTTTAAATAGTCGTCGGACAGCTCTTTGCTTCCGGCTCCGGACTCTTTGAGCGCATCGCTGAGCATATGCCAGGATCTTGGTGTGGAATACGGCTGTTCTGTTTTCGGCGGTTCGCAAAACAGATGGTCCGGCCGGCTGGTAAGATATCCTGTTACCCACGGATGCAGCCCGTTTTCATACGCCCATTCCAGCCACTGCTTCGGATCGGCTTTCAGCTGGACATGGAACATACGGTTGATGAGCGCGGACGACATAGTCTTTACAATCGCGCTGTCCTGTGCACGATTACCGGCACCGATCACAATACTGCCCTGCGGCAGATGGTATTCACCGATCCGCCTTTCATGGATCAGGCTGTAAAACGCCTTCTGTACTTCCTGCGAGCAGGCATTTAATTCATCAAGGAACAGCACATACGGTTCTTTTCTGGCAATCATTTTTGGCGGGAGAAACTCGGAAGTATCGCCTTTGATCTGCGGGATGCCGATGATATCCTCAGGCGCCAGCTGGCTGCCCAGCAAAGAGACACACAAAAGTCCCACATCCTTTGCGAAACGCTCAACGAGAGCAGATTTTCCAATACCAGGCGCACCCCAGATAAAGACAGGCCGTACCGGAGCGATCGTCAGTAAGAGTTCAGAAAGATCCTTTTGGGAAACAGTAACAGGTAAATTCATAAAGATAAATCCTCCATTTTTCACAGATGCTTCTTTGGCCTGCATACAGAACGGCCTGCAAAACAGGCAGTACGCTGAAAAAGAGCGCAAAAATAACGGCAGTATGCTAAAAAAGAGCACAAAAAATACATCTGGTAAAACAGGGGTCAGAAGTCCGGAGCGGATATTTATCATAAGATTTTAATGTATTAAAAATATACGGATCTCAGAATACGAATCCGAAATATAGGATAAGCATTTTTAAACTACTTTCTTGTATGGTTTTTCAGAATACAGTCATATATTTTATGATTCTGTATCCATACATAAAAGTAACCCAAATTGCCTATAGCAGTTATAAACATGAAATAATATGATTTTAATAAAATATATATGATAAAAACACTATCATATGGAAACTCCTGGTGTGCAGAACCGGACAACATGACCCTCTGTAGTTAAAGTAACAGCTGATGTTACAATATTGGATGCCGCAGCATTGACAGCAGCAGTAGGAATCGTAACATGAGCGAAAAATACGTGAGCGATGGAATTGTTAATAGAATTTGTCATGATTGTCCTCCTTTCGAAACGAAGTGAATAAGTAACTGTCCATTATAATATCGGCATCGTTGGGAAATTTTAAAGGGGATTTATAAAATCTTTACAAAATGAATAGTGGCGCCCCGCCTATAGGCGCGAACTTAAGCGGAAATACAACAATTTACATAAAAATGTTATCTTTTGGCTATGCGGACGCTGGGAGAGGGAATTTGCCCCGTCTGCTGTGTCCGCTCCAG
>CANTHI010000137.1 GCA_947653505.1 uncultured Eubacterium sp. | reverse complement strand
GTCAAAGACGGAACGCTTATCGTAAAGCACGGGGACTTTCGTTCTTCCGGAAGCGGCTTTCCTAATCTGACGTGGTTTTTCCTGGGAGACAATATCCACAGTGATCGTGTAACAGAATCTATTACGATCGGTCTGCCGGAGGATGCAGCATTGTCAGAGCTTTCGCTTAATACAGATTCCGGAGATGTTTTATGTGAAAAGATACAGGCGGACAGCCTCAAAATCCATGCAGAATACGGGGATGTCAGCCTGCAGGACGTTGAAGCGGGGCAGACAGAGCTTGCACTGGAGTCCGGAAAGCTGCAGATGGATCAGGTACAGGGAGAAGATTGCAGGATCAAAGGGGAATATGGTGATGTTACGCTGAAAGAACTGGCACTGACAAAAGATCTGACGGTCCGGCTCGAATCCGGTGATCTGAGATTCTATGAGACAACGATGCAGGGACTGAATCTGAACTGTGATTACGGAAGTATTGACGGCCAGCAGATGGAATTTACAAATGCACAGATGAATCTGGAAAGCGGAGACTGCAAGCTTTACGACGTGCTTCTGGAAGGGTGCGATATCAATGCAGAATATGGAGATGTGGAATTACAGCTTCGCAGGGATATCACGGATTATGCATATAATCTGCAGGCAGAATATGGAGATATCAGGTTTGGTGGCCAGAAAATGGGTACATCCTATGTTGTATTGGGTAAAAATGCGCAGGAGCTGATCAATATTCAGTGTGAATCGGGGGATATACAGATTAAATAATTTTTTGTATCGCCTGTTTCAAAATCAGACAATGCACATATTTTCCAGACAGCTTCAACCGGAACCGGGCGGTACTTGCCGCCGTCCGGCTTTTATACTGATATCATTTATTCAGAAAAAGGAAAGGGGAGGGCTGGGGAGTCCCAGGACGATTGTAAAAAGGGCAGGGATGTCTGAAAAGAGAATACCATTAAAAAGACAGGGCGTCTGTACCTGTCTTTTTTTGCGCCATCAGGCATGGGCCGTGCATCATAACCATCTGAACATTGAAATAGAAAATTTTGCATTGCATATTTCGACAAAGTTGTTTATAGTAAATAATATAGAAATCAAACTCACGCAAAAGAAATGGACGGACAGAATGAATACCAAACACACCACGCCCGTATCCGGTCACGAACAGGCACAACCTTCTCCGGATATGAATAAAAACCGGCCGGATGGGAAAAACTGGAAGAAACAGGCCAGGATCGTTAAAAGTCTTGTAATTGCATCTGCAGCCTTTGCAGTCTTATTATCTGCCCTGATTATGCTGCGTCTGTATCAGCACAGACAGGAAGAGCGGCAGGACAGACAGGAGTCCGGGGAGGCCGCACAGAAGATCCCAAGACCAGAGCTGGACGTAGAGCTGCTTACGGTAAATGCCTATTCCAGACCGGCAGCCGCGCTAAAGCAGGTCAGGGGTGTTGTGATTCATTATACGGCCAATCCTGGTACAGGCGCGATGGCAAACCGCAACTATTTTGAAGGTCTTAAGGATTCGCATGTGACAAAGGCAAGCAGTCATTTTATTATCGGGCTGGACGGAGAGATTGTCCAGTGTATTCCAAGTAGTGAAATAGCATATGCTTCCAATGAGCGCAATGCGGATACGGTTTCGATTGAATGCTGTATTGAGGACGATACCGGAAGGTTTAATGCAAAGACTTACGACGCAGCAGTGCATCTGACCGCGTGGCTGGTCGAGCATTTCGGGCTGGAAACCAAAGATGTGATCCGCCATTATGATGTTACGGGTAAGGCATGTCCGAAGTATTTTGTGGAATTTCCTTCGGCGTGGGAGCAGTTCCTTGCAGATGTGCAGGAATATCTGGAATTTTACGGAGTATTTTAGCAAAATATAGGAGTAAAGTAGGAGAGACATATGCAGAAAATATACGAAGCCTTAAAGCAGGGCAGCGATGTCCGGAATAACCTGATTCAGCTTAAGCAGATGCTAAAGGAAGAAGGAGCGCTGGAAGAGTATCTGTCCATGACCGAGGATGATGAGCTGATCGCGTCGTTTTTACAGAATGAGGATGCAAAAGTACGTAAAAATGCAGCGCTTGTACTTGGGCTGCTGCAAAGTCAGGAAAGTATCGAAAAATTATGGGAGGCATATGTGTCAGAAACGCAGCTGTTTGTCAGGGGCTCTTATTTATCTGCCATTCAGAAGCTGGACTGCAGGGCGTATGAGTCACAGATCAAAAGACATTATCAGAAGCTGCTGGCTTATGAACCTGCGGAGGATGAGAAAAAGCATATTCAGGATGAGCTAAAGGAACTACGCAGGCTGGTCATTCAGTTTGACGGAGGGATCAGCAGGCATCCGTTTACCGGATATGACAAGCCGCGTGATTTTATCCTGACGACGATAAAAAATTATCAGGATACGACTGGCGTGCAGGTAGAAAGCGGGGCTGTACGGGTGATTCCGATGGGGGTGCAGGTCGTAGGCGGCAGCGTCCGTGAGGTGTTGAATATCCGTACGTTTCGCGAGCTTTTATTTACCCTGCGCTGTGAGAAAAATCTGCCTCCCCAGCCGGCAGTCATCGCAAAAGAGCTGGCAAAGTCGAATCTGACCCGGCTGCTTGGGGAGATGCATGAAGGCGGGGCGCCGTTTTATTTCCGGCTGGAGATCCGCGGGCCGATGCCGTTAGACAAAAAGAGCGCGTTTGCGAAAAAGCTGGCGGCTGAGCTGGAGCAGCGGACCCATCATGCGCTTGTCAATTCTACAGAGCATTACGAAGTAGAGCTGCGGCTCGTGCAGAACAGAAACGGCGGTTTTTACCCGTGTGTGAAGCTGTTTACCATTCCGATGAAGCGGTTTGCCTACCGCAAATATACAACGGCGTCTTCCATGCATCCGTCTCTGGCGGCGCTGCTGGTGGAGCTGGCGTCGAACTGGCTGACGGAACGGGCCAGGGTGCTGGACGCTTTTTGCGGCACGGGGACGCTTCTGATGGAGCGGATGTATGCGCTCATTGTACGTACGGCCTATGCGCTGGAGGTTTTTGGCGATGCGGTTCAGGGCGCGAGGGAAAACGCGGGCATTGCCCATATGAATATCAATTTTGTGCAGCGCAGTTTTTTTGAATTTACGCATGAGATGAGATTTCACGAGATCTGGGCAGATTTGCCGGTGCGCGGCAAAAAGACAAAAGAAGAGCAGGATTTGTTTTATCAGGAATTTTTTGAGAAAGCACAGACGCTGTTAGAAGAGCGCGGCAGGATTTTTATGTTCTGCAATGAAAACGGGCTGACGAAAAAATACCTGCGGCTGCATGAAAATCTGCATCTGAAACAGGAGTTTTGTATCCGTGAAAAAGACGGGGCGTATTTTTACATTATAGAAATGCAGACAAAGCAGCCAGAATCAGAGCAGCCAGGATCAGAGCAGCCAGAAATCACACAGCCGGATGTAACGGTGCAGCCGGAGGCGGGAACGGATGATAGTGCAGCCAGCCAGCCGTATGGGCAGATGGAAGCTGGCGACCGTTAAGGAGTCTATATGGGAAACGTAATGGTAGTAGAAGGGTATTCCTTTACAGATGAAACGATGGCAAAACAGGCGCGCACGGAGGCAGAGGGTGTCCGGTATGTCAAAGCCAGGACGGATATGTCAAAGCCGGATCAGGTATTTAACGTATATCACAGGCTGCTGCAGCAGAGGATGTTTCAGACACCGGTTGGTTATGCGTATTTAAGAGAGCTTCAGGAATATTTAAAAACGATACCAGGAATCCGCGCGGAGGATATCCGTCCGATCCCGGTGGCGGACAATCTGGTGGTCAGTGATACACGCGGGATTTCTGACCGGTGGAAAAGACGGCTGGAAAAGGAGCAGAATAAGCTGCGGATCTCGATCGTGGCGAATTTTGCGTTTGTTGTCTCCATTCTGATTATGTTTCTGATTACGGCCACAAGCGGACAGACGACGATTCTGAACTATGAGAAAAAAATTCAGGACCGGTATGCGCAGTGGGAGCAGCAGCTGACCCAGCGGGAAAAGGCGATACGCGAAGAGGAACAGGAGCTGGAGCTGGATTTTGATACGGTGCTGGATGACGAGGAAGAAAAAGAACTGCAGGAATCTGAGTAACGCACACACTTTTTTCATAAACCTGTGCTAATATAGTGTGAAAATAAGGTTAAAATAACGTTAAAATAACAGCAGAGAATATTTTTACACAAAAAAAGTGAGGGATTTCAGTTGGAAAAATTAAAAATTCTTGTAGTGGATGATGAGAGCAGGATGCGCAAGCTTGTGAGGGACTTTCTTGTAAAACAGGACTTTGAGGTGCTGGAGGCAGGTGACGGGGAGGCGGCGCTGGATGTATTTTATAAGGAAAAAAATATCGCGCTGATGATCCTGGACGTCATGATGCCAAAGATGAACGGCTGGGAGGTCTGCAGGGAAGTGCGCGAAAACTCAAGGGTGCCGATTATCATGCTGACTGCAAAAGGGGATGAAAGCGACGAGCTGATGGGATTTGAGCTGGGCGTGGATGAATATATATCCAAGCCGTTCAGCCCGAAAATACTTGTCGCGCGGGTCGAAGCGATTTTAAGACGGTCAAATAAGCTGATGGAAGGACAGGCGGTAGAGACAGGCGGCATTGTCATTGACAAGGCGGCGCATCTGGTCACGCTGGACGGGCAGCGGATGGAATTAAGCTATAAGGAATTTGAGCTGTTGTCTTACTTTGTGGAAAATCAGGGAATCGCGCTTTCCCGTGAAAAAATACTGAACCATGTATGGAATTATGATTATTTTGGCGATGCAAGGACGATCGACACGCATGTAAAAAAGCTGCGGTCCAAAATGGGCGCGAAAGGCGATTACATTAAGACCATCTGGGGAATGGGATATAAATTTGAAGTAAGTCCGGACGGGGCGTGAGCTGCTTATGAGAGATAGTATGGAGCAAAAAAAACAACACGATCCGTCTGTCAGGTATTCGCTGACCAGACAGGTGACGTTTGCGATGATTGCGCTGGCGGCGGGGACGGTGCTGCTGTGCCTGATTTTAAATACGCTGTTTCTGGGACAGTATTATGTATGGAACAAGTCGAAAATACTGTCCAACAGCTACGATAAAATCAATGCGGCGGCCCAGAACGGCACGTTAGATGAAGAATCGTTTGATATCGAATTTGAAAGACTGTGTGTGAACAACAATCTGACAATTATGATTATCAATCCGGACCAGACGATTGTGCGCTCTTCGGTCAGCGATACCCAGACGATGCTGAAATATTTTATGGAGCTGCTGATCAGCTTTAGTGAGACGTCACCGAAGCACTTTGTCATACAAAAGCGCAAGGATATGCGGATGGAATCGGATTATCTGGTCATGTGGGGCGTGCTTTCCGATGGAAAACTGATTATCGCGCGTTCGCCGCTGGAAAGCATACATGAGAGCAGCAATCTGACGAACCGGTTTTTGTTTATGATCGGTGCGATCGCGGTCGTCTGCGGTGCCGTGATTGCCGGTGTGATTACGCGCAGAATTACCAATCCGATTCTGGAGCTGACGGAGCTGTCCACGCGTATGACAGAGCTGGATTTTGAAGCAAAATATATGCCCAGAAAGCATCAGAATGAGATTGACTTATTGGGGGCGCATATGAATGAGATGTCCGCAAAGCTGGAGCATACGATTTCCGAGCTGAAGCGCGCGAATAATGAGCTGCTGATGGACAATGAGCGAAAAACCCAGATCGATGAGATGCGAAAAGAGTTTTTGTCGAATGTATCCCATGAGCTGAAAACGCCGCTGGCGCTGATTCAGGGGTATGCGGAAGGGCTGCAGGAATATATCAATGATGATGCAGAAAGCCGCGAATTTTACTGTGAAGTGATTATGGACGAGGCAGATAAAATGAATCAGATGGTCAAAAAGCTGCTCACACTAAATCATCTGGAGTTTGGGGATGATGCCATATCGATGGAGCGGTTTGACCTGACAGAGCTGATTACAGGTGTCATAAACGCTTCCTCCATACTGATCCAGCAAAACGGGATTACGGTCAGCTTTTCCCAGAACCAGCCGGTGTATGTATGGGCTGATGAGTTTAAGATCGAAGAAGTGATTACAAATTTTCTGAGCAATGCCATTCATTATGCCATGTATGAAAAACGGATTGATATTTCTTATATTGTAAAAGAAGACTGCGTACGGGTCTGTGTATTTAACACCGGGGATCCGATACCGGAGGAGGATCTGGATAAAGTCTGGATTAAATTTTACAAGGTAGATAAGGCCAGAACGAGGGAATATGGCGGCAGCGGGATCGGGCTGTCGATTGTAAAAGCGATTATGGATTCCATGAACAGACAGTGCGGCGTCCGTAATCTGGACGGCGGTGTGGAGTTCTGGATAGAACTGGATACAAAGAATGAAGAAATTCCAAAAGAAAGCATTGCTTAATTGTCTTAAAAATGGTAACATAATAGTAAGTATGGTGTTGTTTAAATAAAATTTGAATGAATTTTTAGTGCACGGGAGTAAGCAGATGAAAAAGAACAGGTTAGCAGCGGGCGCTCTGGCGCTTGCGGTTTCTATCACAGCCTGCGGCTGCGGTGATCAGATTTATGAAATGACGGAGGATGAAAAAGAGGCGGTTGTACATTATTCCGCACATATTGTTTCCAAGTTTAATAAGAAACAGCCGGAGGGAATACAGGATGTTGCTGTACTAAAAGCGATCAATAAACTAAAAGAAGAAGAAGCGCAGAAGCGGCGCAGGGAAAGGGAGCGAAAGGAACAGGAACGGCTGGAAAGACTGGGCATCAGTCCGGAGGAGGCTGCGAAAAACCAGACAAATCCGGAAAAACCGGATCAGAACCAGCAGTCCCAGACAGGAACCGGACAGCCGGCGGATGGAAACGGCAGTCAGAATCAGTATGTATCCCTAAAGAAGGCGCTTCAGCTAAAAGAGGTCAGCGCTTCCTATCGTAACTATGAGCTTGTATCTGCTTACCAGGCGTCACAAAGCTATATGGTCAGGGCGAACAGTGGAAATGAGCTTCTTGTTTTGCATGTCAATCTGAAAAACAGCGGAAGCAAAACGGCAGAATGTGATATTCTCTCAAAAATGCCTTCTTTTACGCTTAAAATAAACGACGACATTGAAGCGGCAGCAGATACGACGATCCTTTTAAACGATCTGGGAACCTGGCAGGACAGAATCCGTGCGGGGGAGAAAGCAAAAACGGTTCTGATCTTCCAGGTAAAAAAAGGCGCTGTGAAATCAATCAAAAATATGGACCTTGAGGTGACAATCGGCGGGGAAGCCTCGCTGGTTCATCTGGCAGGGTAACAGCATGCACGGCCTGCTTTTTGTCAAAAGTGATAAATTTTCGAAAAAAAGTAAAAAATGCATGTCCATTTTATAAATAGTGTGGTATACTGAATATAATTTGAGAATGGCTTCGGGAGGAAATTAGCTATGGATACAAACATTCTGTTAGAGAACGGGACGAATGAGCTGGAAGTATTGGAATTTACACTGAATGGCAATCATTATGGAATCAATGTTGCAAAGATACGGGAGATTCTTACATATCAGCCGATTACCCCTATTCCAAACGCACATACAAGTGTGGAAGGAATCTTTATGCCGCGTGATACGATGATCACAGTCATAAGCCTAAAGAAATGTCTTGGGCTGCCGGTTACAGACGATGAAGGCTTATTTATCATTACAAACTTTAATAAGCTCAATATCGCGTTTCATGTCGATCAGGTGATCGGCATTCACAGAGTTTCCTGGGCAGATATTATCAAGCCGGATTCTACGATTAATACAGAACGGGGAGAAGAATCCAACGGTGGTGTTTCCACAGGTGTTATCAAGCTGGAAAATAAACTTGTTGTGATTCTGGACTTTGAAAAGATTGTAACAGACATCAGTCCGGAGACAGGGTTAAAGGTTTCGGATATCGAAGCATTGGGCGAACGCAACAGAAACGATTCCCCGATTCTGGTTGCAGAGGATTCCCCACTGCTTGGCAAGCTGATTACAGACAGTCTGAAAAAAGCAGGCTATACGAATATTATTATGTGCATGAATGGCAAGGAAGCATGGGATAAGCTTGTGAGCTATAAAAACAGCGGCAATGTATTTGACAAGGTGCACTGTATTATTACGGATATTGAAATGCCGATTATGGACGGACATCGTCTGACCAAGCTTGCAAAGACAGACGACGTGTTAAAACAGATTCCGTTAATAATCTTTTCTTCACTTGTAAATGATGAGATGCGGAGAAAAGGAGAGGCGCTTGGGGCGGATGCACAGCTTACCAAACCGGAGATAGGTTCTCTTGTAGAAGCGATTGATGGTCTGATTGATAAGAAAATAAGATCATAAGAGAATCAGATCGTAAGAAATTCAGATCATAAAATCAGATCGCAAGTCGGAGCTGCGTACAGTTCCTAAGTCAGGAAATCCAGCACTTCGCCACAGGCGGGGTTTATTTGTGCTGGATTTTTTTGCTGTAGCACGGATTTTTTTGTGTACAGCTTTTATCAGATAGCAACAGGAAA
>CANTHI010000136.1 GCA_947653505.1 uncultured Eubacterium sp. | reverse complement strand
GATCAAACGCGCCGATAAACATCTCATAGGTACGGAGTGTGTCTGCGCCATAGTCTCTTACAATATCATCCGGATTGACGACATTTCCTCTGGACTTTGACATCTTTTCTCCGTTTTCTCCCAGAATCATCCCGTGGGAAGTACGTTTCTGGTACGGTTCCGGACAAGGTACCTGCTTCTGGTCATACAGGAACCTGTGCCAGAATCTGGAATACAAAAGATGCAGTGTCGTATGCTCCATTCCTCCATTATACCAGTCGACCGGCATCCAGTAATCAAGCGCTTCTTTCCCTGCAAGCGCATGCTGGTTTTTCGGATCTGTGTAACGCAGAAAATACCAGGACGAGCCTGCCCACTGCGGCATCGTATCTGTTTCCCGCTTTGCCGGACCGCCACAGCACGGACAGGTTGTATTGACCCAGTCTGTCATGGCAGCTAACGGAGATTCCCCATTATCGGTCGGCATATAGCTGTCCGCTTCCGGAAGCTCCAGCGGAAGCACGCTCTCATCAAGCGGCACAAATCCGCACTTCTCACAATGTACAACCGGAATCGGCTCACCCCAGTACCGCTGACGGGAAAAGACCCAGTCTCTCAGCTTGTAATTCGTCTTTGCCGTACCGATCTTATGTTCCTCCAGAAATGCAATCATTTTCTTCTGGGCTTCCTTCACATCCAGTCCATTTATAAAATCTGAATTTACAATCACGCCTGTTGCCACGTCTGTAAACGCTTCTTTGGAAATGTCTGCTTCCTTTCCATTTTTCGACACGACCTGCAGCATCGGCAGCCCAAACTTCTTCGCAAACTCCCAGTCTCTCTGGTCATGGGCAGGAACCGCCATAATCGCGCCGGTACCATAAGACATCAGTACATAATCTGAGATCCAGACCGGAATCTCCTTTCCATTGACCGGATTAATGGCGGTCAGACCGTCAATGCAGACCCCTGTTTTTTCCTTTGCCAGCTCCGCACGTTCAAAATCCGATTTATGTGCCGCCTGTTCCCTGTATGCTTCAATTTCATCCCAGTTTTTTAATTCTTCTTTATATTTTTCAATAATTGGGTGTTCTGGCGATACTACCATATACGTAACACCAAACAGCGTATCAGAGCGCGTCGTATAGATCCGCAGCTTTTCTTCTTTATCTTTAATCGAAAAATCCACTTCCGCGCCGTTGGATTTTCCAATCCAGTTTCTCTGCTGCGTCTTTACCCGTTCGATATAGTCCACATCATTTAAGCCATCGATCAGCTGTTCTGCGTAATCTGTAATTTTCAGCATCCACTCGCTCTTGACCTTACGCACGACCGGCGCGCCGCAGCGTTCACAGACACCATTTACCACTTCTTCATTTGCAAGGCCTACTTTACAGCTCGTGCACCAGTTAATCGGCATTTCTTTTTTATAGGCAAGCCCTGCCTTAAAAAGCTTTAGAAAAATCCACTGTGTCCATTTGTAATATTCCGGATCTGTCGTATTGACTTCCCGGTCCCAGTCAAACGAATATCCTAACGAGTGAAGCTGTTCTTTAAAGCGGACAATATTATTTTTTGTAACGATTTTCGGATGTATTTTATTTTTAATGGCATAATTTTCCGTCGGCAGGCCAAACGCATCCCACCCCATCGGATACAATACATTGTATCCCTGCATCCGGCGCTTGCGCGCAACGATATCCAGAGCCGTATATGGTCTCGGATGGCCAACATGCAGCCCCTGCCCGGACGGATAAGGAAACTCTACCAGCGCGTAATATTTTGGTTTGGAATAGTCATCGGATGCGGCAAATGCTTTCTCATCATCCCAGATTTTCTGCCATTTTTTCTCGACAACCTTGTGATTGTATACTTCTGACATATTTTCCTCCATTTTCAGTTTTTATAGTGTGTATGAATCTGATTTTCGTATTTTCTCATATGGAACTGGAAACACTTAAATTCTACCACATCGTACCTATTTGTCAATATAAACACAAAAATGCGGGGAAATATATATTGGCTATGCGGACGCCAGATGGGAATCCGCATAGCCAAAATGTAACACTTACATCCCTTAAAAAGAATCCAGCTGAATCGCCACCATATGGTCTAACGGCGCCAGCGACTTCCCCTTACCGTCTGTCCCTTCCATATACTTTTGTGCCCCGGATTCAAACAGCACCACAAGCTCTTCCCCTGCTATTGCCAGTTCCTCGGAGCATGGGGGCATTTCCACGCATTCTGCAGGTTTTTCCGGATGCCTGCTCAGATCGTACGCGGACTGGTATACTTTGATGTATGAGGATTTTTCCCGCCCAAAAGACGTGCTTAGGTAGACATGGCCGTCTTCATCGAAAGCTACCCCCTGCACCTTATCCGGTATGGCAAATTCTCCGCATTCTTCCAGTGAACCGTCGCTGAACCGGTATGATTTCATGATGGATTTGAAAAATCTTGTATGCGTGGCGATCCAGAGCTTGCCGCCAAAATATGTGATGCACGATGGGGAGTTTAATACATGGTATTCTTCGTGTTCTGCGGGCAGCTCAACCGTACGGCCCGGTTTATGACGCGCCAGTTCTTTTATGAGTGCATAATCCAGCCGCTCGATCGTACGGTAGTTGGAATGACAGACCCAGAGACTTTCTCCATCGTAACAGATCCCTCCCAGATGACTGCCTGGTTTCATGGAAAGTGTCATAAGGTAAGTGCCCGTTTCGCGGTCAAATACATAGAGGGAGCCATAAAAATCCTTTCTGCCTGTACTGTAGGACGTTACAAAAACAAATTCTTCAGTCACGCAGAGTCCCTGCGGGCACTGGTCTACGCTGAATAATTTATTTGTCATATAATCTTCAAACCTTGTGTCTGGCATTCCGGGGATATCGATTTGTTCCAGAATCCGGTAGTTCATGTCTGCCAGCTTTTTTTCCGGTGAACGGGTCAGACTGGAAGCGCCATAGGAATACAGCTGGATATTCATGGAGCCTGATATTTTCTTTGTCCACTTCGCATAAAGAATCAGATTGCCGTCCCCGCAGTCTTTAATTTCTGTCAGCGGGTGCCTGTAACTGCTGTCGGTATACCAGCCGGCAAAATTATAGCCTTCCCTGCGGGGAGAGCACAGTTTTAGTGGCAGCAGCTGTTCGTAGTAAAAAGAAGGGTTCAGATCATGATTTTCACCCAGATTCAGATTGTAGATAATGTCGTAGACCGGAATGCTGCTGTTTACATTACTGATTTCGTTTAGCGTATAGGCATAATTTAAGGAAGGTAAGAGCGGCCGTTCCATGACGCCGCGCCCCTTTGTCAGCTGTGGCTGTTCCAGCAGCAGAACAATTACCAGCAGAATGCAGAGCATCATACGCGCCATTTCCCTTTGGCTCCTCCTTCCAGATCAAAAATTTTTCTTCGTGTTTTTACTGTCCGGCCAGACCGGACAGGTATCTTATTCTTCGATATCTACCAGTTTATTTTTACGGGCTTCGATCTCACGGTTCTGTACGTCTTCCGGAGCCTGCTCATAACGGGCATGCTCATAGCGGTATACGCCTTCCCCGCCGGTAATGGAGCGCAGCACGGTCGTATAGCCATCCAGCTCCTTGTACGGAATATCCGCAATAATCTCCTGCTTGCCGCCTTCTACCGGATTCATGCCGAGTACACGTGCGCGTCGCTTGTTCAGATCACCCATAATATCGCCTGTATATTTATCCGAAGCTGTAACGGTCAGCGATGCGATTGGCTCCAGCAATACCGGTGATGCCTGTAAAAATCCTTTTTTGAATGCCTGCGCAGCAGCTACCTTGAAAGCCAGCTCGGAGGAATCTACCGGATGATAGGAACCGTCATAAAGATTCGCTTTGATCCCAACGACCGGATAAGCCGCCAGAGGACCGCTCTTTACGGATTCCTGTATTCCCTTTTCAACTGCAGGGAAATAATTTTTCGGCACCGCGCCGCCTACGACTGTCTGTGAAAATTCATACGGCTGCTCCAGATCCCCCAAAGGCTCGAATGTCATTTTGACATGTCCATACTGCCCGTGTCCGCCGGACTGTTTTTTATATTTATATTCAACATCTGCTTTTTTTCTGATTGTTTCACGGAACGCAACTTTTGCTTTTCCAAGCTCTATTTCTACCTTATAACGGTTTAACAGCTTGCTGACTACTACATCCAGCTGCTGCTCCCCGATCCCGTATAAAAGCGTCTGGCCGTTTGCACTGTCATTCACCACTTTTAATGTCAGATCTTCATGCGTCAGCTTCGTCAGAGCCTGGGAAGCCTTATCCACATCCGCTTTATTTTTCACTTTATAACGCTTGCATGTATAAGGAGTGGACAATGTCGTACGGATATATAAGATCGGGTTTGCCTTGGTCGAAAGAGAATCTGTCGTACGCGCCTTGTTCAGCTTTGCAAGCGCACCGATATCTCCGGCATGAAGCTCTTTGACCTCTTCTGCTTTTGCCCCTCTCATCACATAGAGTTTCCCGATTTTTTCTTCAATATCCCTGTGATAATTTAACATTACGTCATCGGTCTTTAAAACGCCCGAATTTACTTTAATCAGAGAGTATTTGCCAATAAATGGATCCTGAATGGTCTTGAATATGTAAGCAGACTTTGGCTTTGCAAAATCATAATCAGCCTGATACACTTCATTTGTCGTAGCATTAATGCCCGCACACGCTCTTTTATCCGGACTTGGAAAATATTTGGTAATATCATCCAGCAGCGTATAGACACCCTGTGCCAGAATACAGGATCCCATCGAAACAGGCACAATGCTGCCGTCCAGAACATTGACACGCAGCGCCTGACGGATTTCATTTTCCGAAAACTCCTCGCCGTTAAAATAGCGGTCCATAAATTCCTCGCTCGTCTCAGCAACCGCTTCCACAAGCGCTTCCCTGCATTTTTCCAGATTTGCGACAGAATAATCCGGCATATCCATTGGCACGACCTCACCTTTGTCGTTCCAGCGGTTCGCGGTCTGCGCCACGATATTTACATAACCGACAAACTTTTCATTTTCACGGATTGGCAAATGGAACGGGGCAATTTTTTTGCCGTACAGCTCCTGCAGATCTTCCACTACCTGACGGAAGCTCGCGTTATCAATATCCATATCCGTTACAAAAACCATACGCGGCAGCTTGTAGCGTTCGCACATCTCCCATGCTTTTCTCGTACCGACTTCAATCCCTGCCTTGCCGCTGACCACAATAATCGCGGCATCTGCCACACTGACTGCCTCTTCTGCCTCACCTACAAAGTCAAAGTATCCCGGTGTATCTAAAATATTAATCTTGGTATTATCCCATAAAATCGGAACAACGGTCGTCTGGATGGAAAAGGAACGTTTGATTTCCTCTTTATCAAAATCGCTGACCGTATTTCCGTCACTGATCTTTCCCATACGGCTGGTCTGGCCGGACAGATACGCCATTGCCTCTACAAGACTTGTCTTCCCTGCACCACCGTGTCCCAAGAGCACTACGTTACGTATCCGGTCTGTTGTAAATACCTCCATGAATCTCTTACCTCCTGCGCATAAATTTGTTGTATTGCAAACACTATATTCATCTTAACAAAATTCATGGGCAATTACAACAATTTTTTCATTTTTTTGAATATTTTATACGGCAAAATGTACAATTATGGTTTTTTCATAACGGCATTGACTTTCCGGCTGCAAATCATTAAAATATTTGTAGCATTCCAGTCCGTCCATATCCCAATACAAAGTGAGGAATACGTTTCATGATGGAAAACAACAAAAACAGCAATGCAGAAAATAAAATCCAGAATCAAAAACAGGATCATAATGCTGGAAACAATATTCAAAAAATCAGTTTTATTGGTCTTGGCCTGATCGGAGGCTCAATCGCAAAGACTTTAAAACGCGTAGCCCCACAAATCCGGCTGTACGCTGTCTGCAGACGGCTGTCCGCTATTACACAGGCTTATCAGGCTGGCATCATCGAAAATGATACGATGTTAAGTCTGCATGATATTAGCGACTCAGATTACATTTTTCTGTGTACACCGGTAAAACAGAATATTTCTTATCTGATGCAGCTAAAAGACTGCATTGCACCGCATACAATCATCACCGACGCAGGCAGCGTGAAAGGTGAGATTCACCGCGCAGCCATCCGTGCCGGACTAGAAGAGCATTTTATCGGAGGACACCCGATGGCAGGGTCCGAAAAAACAGGCTTTGACGCTGCCACACCGTATCTTCTGGAAAATGCCTATTATGTCATTACCCCCTCCGCCAGAACAGACCAGACCCAGACTGACCGTCTGCGAGCTCTTGTGTCCATGCTTGGCGCAATTCCGCTCGTGCTTGATTACGACCTGCATGATTTTGCAACCGCCGCGATCAGTCATCTGCCGCATATGCTCGCTTACAGTCTGGTGAATCTCGTAAAAGAGACCGATAACGCAGAGCAGACGATGAAAACGATTGCCGCAGGCGGATTCCGCGATATGACAAGGATTGCCGCATCGTCGCCCGTCATGTGGCAGGAAATCTGCCTGTCCAATAAAGAACAGGTGCTGCGTCTGATGGATCTGTATACCAGCCAGCTGGCAAAGCTCCGTTCGTTCATCCATGCAGAAAGCAAAGAAGATCTGGCTGCCTATTTTACAGACGCAAAAGATTACCGCGATTCCCTGACCATCCGCCAGTCCGGCCCCATCCAGCCTGTATATGAATTATATTGTGATTTAATTGACGAGGTCGGAGGTATTGCCACGCTGGCCACACTGCTTGCCAGCAACGGGATCAGCATAAAAAATATCGGAATCGTACATAACCGGGAGTTTGAAGAGGGCGTACTGCATATCGAGCTTTACGACCAGACCGCGAGGGACCAGGCTGCCATACTGCTCAAAAAATATCACTATACAGTTTACGAACGCTAAATCAGGATGAAAATAAGGAGATTTTAACATGTATATCAAACCTTCCAGAGCCTTAAAAGGAGAAGTCCGCATACCGGGCGACAAATCCATCTCCCACCGCAGTGTCATGTTCGGCGCACTGGCTGACGGACTGACCGAGGTTACGCATTTTCTGCAGGGCGCAGACTGCCTGTCTACGATTGCCTGCTTTCAGAAGCTGGGGATTTCCATCGAAAACACAAACGGCTGCATCCGTATACACGGCAGGGGGCTGCACGGCCTGCGGCCGCCTGTGTCCATGCTGGACGCCGGCAACAGCGGCACGACTGTACGTCTGTTGTCCGGTATTCTGGCCGGACAGCCGTTTGCTTCCTGCCTGACCGGGGATGATTCCATAAAAAAACGTCCGATGAAACGGATTATCACTCCCCTTCGGGAAATGGGGGCAGATCTTACCGGAATCAGCGGAAATGACTGTGCACCGTTACAAATCAACGGCACTCCCCTGCATGGCATCCATTACAATTCGCCTGTCGCATCCGCACAGGTCAAATCCTGTGTTCTGCTCGCCGGATTATATGCGGATGATAAAACAAGCGTAACCGAACCGGCCTTATCCAGAAATCATACCGAGCAGATGCTCTCCTCCTTCGGAGCCCGTATCGCCAGTCACGGTACAACAGCGGAAATCTGGCCGGATCCGGTATTAACCGGACAAAAAATCGACGTACCGGGGGATATCTCATCCGCTGCCTATTTTATCGCGGCCGCACTGCTCGTACCAGACGCAGAAATACTGATCCACAATGCCGGCATCAACCCGACCAGAGACGGTATTTTACGTGCAGCAGCTGCCATGCACGCAGATATCCAAAAATTAAATGAGCACACAATATCCGGAGAGCCTGTCTGTGATCTTCTTGTGCGTTCCAGCAGTCTGAGCGGAACCACCATTGCCGGAGATCTCATTCCTGCATTAATTGATGAAATTCCAATTCTCGCTGTAATGGCCGCTTTTGCCGACGGCACAACGGTCATTAAAGACGCAGCCGAATTAAAAGTAAAAGAATCCAACCGCATCGAAACGATTGTATCGAATTTAAAGCTTATGGGAGCCGATATCACCGCCACGGAAGACGGCATGATCATCCACGGCGGAAAGCCGCTGCACTACGCTGTCATTGATCCGCAGGGCGACCACCGGATTGCCATGTCATTTGCTGTTGCGGCGCTCTGCGCGGAAGGGGGCGCTGAGATTAAAAATGCGGAATGCGTGGGGATATCGTATCCGGAGTTTTATGAAGATTTATTTTCACTGTGCATGCAGGGGTAATCTGAAGCTCTGCCCCGTCTGCTGTGACCGCTTCTGAATGCAGGAAGCCCTAACCTGGATAAACCAGAACAACAGATACTGGCCTCCCGAACGCCGGATGAGGGAACCGGCCCCATAGGTATAGGCGCAAACTTAAGCGGAAAATGCGACAATTTACATAAAAGTGTTGCGTATTGGCTATGCGGACGCCGGATGGGAGACGTTGGCCTGTCTGCCTGTGACTTTTCCAGAATGTAAGAAGCTCTAGGTATTCTGCTTCCAGTCTATGGTACCGGACGGGCGCGACACCTGGTGCCCAATGGGGCATGCTATTCGCTTCTGGCGTTCCGCCAGCAGCTAAAGGTGCCGCTTCGGCTACGCCGCCTG
>CANTHI010000135.1 GCA_947653505.1 uncultured Eubacterium sp. | reverse complement strand
TACTGAAAAAACTGGTAATAACGGAATCCCTGCTCGTTTTCATTTAAAATCCTTGTTTTTATCACCGCTATTACTTCGTAGATACCAGTTTCATAAATGGTGTCAAATTGAATCTCCCTGTGGGTCTTAAAGTATGCAGGATCCTCATAAAGATTCAGTGTTCCGAAGATATGCCCGTTTTTCATATTATGGCCATAAATTACTGTGTTGTCATCCTGCGGCCAGCGATTATTTTCAGGATCTGTGAACAGGGCTCCTTCAGCAGACGCTGCGCCTGTAAAATCATGATCCAGATAAAAATCTTTTTGTTTGAGCGGCTGCATGACTGGCAGGTCAACCGGGGTATCTGGTATCTGAAGCCAGCCGAATAATCCCGGATATTCCTTTGCCATCTCCCGATACTGCGCCAGTATCTCCGGTCTTTTTTTTGTCTGCTTTGTTTCACTGCTGCCTTTCGTATTCTGCTGTTTTTGTCCTTTGTAACTGTCTGTGTCCTGCTGGTCCCCTTTTGGCGTTTCCTGTGTGTCCGCCGCGTTTTCTGCCAGAGTCTCCTGTCCCGCAGCGGACGCTGCTTTCAGCTTCTGAATATCGTGAAAGCTCTGGTTTCTTTCAAACTGCCCATACAGCCAGACCGTAAGAAAACAGATGGACATGCAGGCGCATACTGCAATTGCCATCCCTTCCGGCAGTTTTGCGGCATGGCGGTGCGTCTTTATAGTCTGGGCTGTTTCTTTCTTTTTCGTTGTCTGTATCCGGTCAGTATCCTCCATCAGCCACGATGCCAGCTCTTCCAGACGGGCCGTGTCATCGGATACGGTCTGTTTTCTGTCTGTAAAAGGAGGACTCTGTCTCTGCCGCACAGCTTCACAAAGTCCCAGCTTCCTTTTCAGGATCTGAATAAAGGCGTCTCCAAGCGGTGTATAAAAATATTTGTTCCGGCGCGTTTCCAGAACCGGCAGACGTGCCAGCCATTTGTCCCTGCTCCATGCTTTACTTCCCTGCAGCAGCTTCTGCAGCGTTTCCACATCTTTTAACAGCTCTGGCCAGCTGATTTCAGACCGGCCGTCCGCAAGCTGACTGACGGCTTCTACAAAGACGCTTCCCAGTTCTCCGGGAAATAATTTCTCACGTGCTCTCTGAAGCTTTCTGCTATATTCATACAACTGCTGTCCGTTCATACGCCAGCCACTTGCAATCCCTTTTTTGATATTGGAAAGCGTATTCTCTTCCATCATCCACTGTAACGCCATCCTGCACCTCCTGCCAGCCGGAAATTACATGACCGCTTCGGTTTGCTGTCCTGCCACCAGCTCATCCGTTTCTCCGTTATAATACTGCATCACCAGCTTTACATCAGTCAGATTGATTTTGCCGTCTCCATTGACATCCGCGTTTTTCTGCTGCTGGCTGTCCAGTACATCTGCTCCATTGTAATACTGCATCATCAGCCTTGCATCGGTCAGATCTATCCTGCCGTCTCCGTTCACATCACCTGCTGCCGCTGTCTTCGAAGCCTGAATCGTAATATGGGACGGAATCCGGTGTTCGATCTCCTGTTTGTCTTTGGCATCAGAACCACTCCATTCCAGGTTTGTGACACAAACGGTTGTCTTTCCGGTAGACGCGTCATCTGCCACATGCAGCCGGATCTGTAAAAGCGCATCCGCATCCTTCACGGCAACCTTCGAAGCATACTGTATCGTGAACTTTCCGGCCTCTGCGTCAAACGTGCACTCTTTTACCGCGTCTTTATCTTTCTCTGCCGGAAGAATATCACTTTTTCCAACAGAAAACAGGCTCGTATCGTATTCCAGAATACCGCTTAAACTGGTAATTTCGGACGTTTTTGTCTTGCTTTCTCCTTTCAGCGTTACAGACAGTAGCAGTGTACCGCCCTGTCTGCATTCTGTTACATCCAAAGTATGTTCAATATCCCATTTGCTTTCTGCCGCATAAGCTTTTCCAGACAATGCAGAGATGCCAAGCACCAGACATGCAGCTGCTGCCGCTGCTTTTTTCCCCATTTGCACCATTTTTCGTGATTTAGAGATTTTTCCTATGTTCATGATTCTTCCTCCCGATGGCGTCTGACTACCAGGATCAGCGCCAGAATACCAGACACTGCCCCGCCGATTAAAAATACGTCGCTGCCCAGTCCGACGCCGGTCTTATAATTTGCATCCGGACGGGATGCCTTTGCCTGGGGAGCTGCTGCTGACTGTGTCCCATTGCTGGTGCCTGATACATGCTGTGTCACCACCGCGACTTCACCGGAGTCTGTATCCGTATGGGACGTTGTATCTGTATGGGACGTTGTATCCGTCACGGCAACCTGATCCTGCGCGTCTGCTCCGGCTTCTTCATCTACGATATTAATATCAGACGCTTCGTCAGGATTCTGCAGATCTACGGTCTCATTTTCCTGAGGCGGCTCTGCTGCCTCTGGCGCACGCACTGCGCCTGTCACGTTACAGTCCGATATTTCAGCCAGATCGGCATCTGCCATATCCCTCAGCGACAGTGTGACCGGAATGGAAGAAGCATCTTTTACCGCCTGAAAACGTACCGTCACAACCGTACCGTCCTGCGCGTAACTGTCATCACAAACGACAGACAGATTTACCTCATTTCCTGTGTCTGATGCCATCTGCATATCGCTTCCGGAAAAGCCCTGGTTCCATGTGCTGCTGTCATACTTTAAGACACTGCTGTCATAATTTAGCGTCGCTCCCAGCGTACTGATCGCAGGATTGCCGTCAATCTCCACGTCTACATTGACATAGTCTCCTTCTGCCACGCTGCCGGTATCCGAGGAAGCGGATAGTGCCGGCGCCGCGTATACGGTATCTGTCCGTACCACACTTGTCAGCATCATACTGCACAATAATCCTGTCATGAATCTTTTTCTCCTGCTCATAAGCTGCTCCTTTCTTAACCAATCCCGTCAAATTCTTTTGATCCTGCATTCCGCAGGCTTACTTCCCGAACAACACCCCGATGGCCGAATAATTGTCCATCCCTTTCCCATGTCCCTGCTTTACCACGGCTTTTTCCATCATCTCCAGCCATTCCGCCGGCCCCGCAGCCTTTTTCAGCAGATGCTGCATCGTCTTTTCCTGTATCCATTCCCAGAATCCGTCCGAGCAGAGCAGAAACGCCTCCCCGCCCATCCGCTGCAGCGGCTTTGCTATTTCATACTGCGGCTCGTCCCATTCCACGCCCATGACACGGAGCAGACGGTTCCGGTCCGAATGTCCGCGAATCTGCTTTTCTTTTAGTTTGCCGGCCAGTACGAGCATCTGCGGCACGCTGTGATCCAGCGTCCTTTCTTTCAGCTTCTTATCCTGAAAATAATAGATTCTGGAATCCCCGATATGGCCCCACTGAATCCGGTCTTCGTCTGCCAGCAGCACCGTCAGCGTCGTCTTCATCTCCATCATCCGTCTCTGCTTCCTCTGCTCCTGCAGCAGGAGCTGCTGGCTCTGCTCAAAGCATTTTCTTAAATATGCTTCTGTCACTGCGCCATGCTGCGCGAAATCATTTAAAATATACTCTGATACAAGCCGCGACGCTTCGTCTCCGCCGCCGTGCCCGCCCAGCCCGTCTGCAAGGACAAAACAGTAAGATTCCCGGCGCTTCTTTGCTCCCACGTAATCCTCGTTGTATTCCCGCTCTCCGTTTTTTGATAAAATGTCAAATGAAAGCATATCTTCCCCCCGTCTTTCTTTTGCATGATCTGCACCGGTCAGCTTTTTACTTTTACACTTTTCACCATACTATAATCCCCATAAATCCGGTTTTTCATGGAATCCAGACAATAAGCACGTACCCTGACATAATATTTCTTTCCGGCTTTTAATCCGGAAATCGTTTTTGATTTCGCTGCCGCTCCGGCTTCTGTTACTTTTTCTGACGTAAATTTTTTATCGGATGCGTATGCGATCTGATATCCCGATACTTTGTTTATATTCTGAAAGCTGACCTGTATCTGTCCTTTTTTCTTTGACTTTAACGCCGCTACTGCTGACTTTGCAGGAGCCTGCGCCTTTGTCCAGCGTGCGTACAGTGTTGCCGCTTCTTTCATCGGCTGCTCTCCCGTCACGCGTTCCCCGCCTTCCTGTTTCGTATACCAGCCATCAAACAGATAATCCTTCCGCTGAACCTTTGGCATAATGCCCGGACTGTCATCCGCCAGCAGCGTCATCGTCTTCCGGCTCAGATTGGTGCCTCCGTTGGTCTGAAACTGCAACACATAATGAAGATTTACCACAACCGGATGTTTTTCCTGTTCCACAGGCACTGACGTCCCGCCACCATACCAGCCGGAACTGCCGCCTCCGGAACCGCCGCTTCCGGAACTACTGCCTCCGGAACTGCCGCCGGTAACACTGCTCTGGTCTGCAACATCGATCACGCAGTACTGCTTTAAAAAGCTCCCGTCTTTTGTCGACACCATAACCGTTGCCCGTCCGGCGCCGACCGCTGTTACCAGACCGCTGTGATCCACCTTTGCCACCGATTCGCTGTCTGTTGTCCACTGCAGGTTTGGATTGCTGGCGTCCAGCGGCAGCAGATCCCGCATGCAGCTGCATCGTTTTATTCCGGTCTAACGATGTGTTCTGGCGGCTCAGGGACAGCTCCTGTATCCGCTTAAATACTGACAGCGTCTCATACTGCCGGTCCGCGTCCGCGTAAAAGATTTTCTGGTCCGTGCCGCCTGTCGTACGCAACGCATACAAATCACGGTCAATATTTAACGGCCGGAATACATACCCTTCATACTGCATGTCCTTTTTCAGCTGCAGCTCCAGAAACTGCACATTGCGGCGTACCTTGTCATTCGCGATCTCTTCCACCTCATATTTCATCGTTCCGGTATCCGTGCCGCGCAGATTCAGATAATAATCATTTCCTGCCAGATATACTGTCTTTACATCTCCGTTTACGTCAAACCGGACGCCGGCATTCCCTCCGGACGGCTGATTGTTAATCACCGCTCCGGCTTCTTTCCCGTCCATACTGTAGACATACACATCTACCGGACAGGAGATCGTGACTTTTTTGCTGTAAGTAACAAGCGGCTTTGCGTATATGACAAAAGTACCTTCTGAAAAAGAACCATTCGCATTTCCAATTATTTCAGTCACTGTCTTATCCATCAGTATCGCCGCTGCCATGCCGTCATCCAGTGACTGCCACTGGTAAGTACTGTGAAGCGTCTCTTCCGATGCGCGGCTGACACAGTCTGCAAACGCACCCAGATCTGTGTACGCGGTTTTTCCAATCTGTCCGCTTTCTGGTAAATCTGACGGAATATTTTCTTTTTCCAGTATCTCATAATGCATGGCGCCATAGGCAGGATACAGATTCCCGCCCGCATCCGGTTTTCCCAGATTCAGCGTAATCTCAAATGTCTTTGGTCCGTATTTTGTCTCCACCGAAACATGCGTAACGGCCCGCTCCGTGCCGGATGCAACATCGCCCTGCGGATCAATGCCTGCTTTTTTCATAATAAGCTCTCTGATTCCGTCACTTCCCGAATACCTGTAAGCATGATTGATCTTTGCAAGCCATGTGTAAATACAGGTTTCCATCATGTCAGTCTGCTCTCCGGATAAATAATGCTGAAAATCCTTTGTCAGGCCAAGCGCATCGCCATGCTTCAAATTTTCCAGCTCCTGCTTTGTATCCCGTATCACCGGCTCCTCCGGAAACTCTTCCTGCGGGCCATTTAACGTAGTGCCGTCGCGAAAGTGAATCACCGCACTGACTAACGGTGCGTTGGCGCTTACTTCCTCATGCTGAAACGGTGTATCGTCAATCAGAATCTTTTCCCAATCTGACCGGACTCCCGCATAATACACGTCCTTTAGTCCGCTGCATCCGTAAAATGCTGCTTCTTCCACTCTTTTCAGACTGTCTGGAAGCGTAACTGCAGCAAGGTTCGGACACTCACTAAAACAGCAGGATTTAATCTCCGTTATTTTCGGTGGAACTGTAACTTTGGATAAATCATAACAGTCCTCAAACGCACCATGCGCAATCTCTGTGACACTGGAAGGAATCACATACTCCCCTTTTTTTGCCTGCGGATGTCTGATTAACACCGTCTTTTCCTTATTAAACAAAACTCCCTGCCCAGATGAATAGTTTTTATTTTCATCCTCCACATGTATTTCTTTTAACCCCGCACATGCGCCAAAGCTTCCTGATAATCCGGTTTTGTCCACATCTCCCATTTTCGTCACGCTGTATGGAATCGTAATTTTCTCCAGATTACTGCTTGTCACAAAGGCTTCAGACCCGATCGCCGTCACCAGCCTGTCATGAATCATATCCGGAACATATACCACCGGATCCGAGCCTGTATATTCTGTAATCTCTACCGTCCCATCATCTAAAATCCTGTATTTGTAATCATCCGCAGGATCCGGAAGCAGTTCCCCTTCACAATAAATATCCGCATTCTGCAGCTCTTCATTATTGGCTTCTATTGTGATCTGATCCCACTGCTTTTCGGTACCGGCATAAAATACGTCCGCTAACACCGGACAGTCATGGAACGCGGACTCCCCGATGCTGGTCAGCCCTTCCGGCAGACTGATCTGCGTCAGGCCGGTGCACTCCCGGAAAAGTCCTTTCGGGATACTGGTCAGTCCGGATGGAAGGGTAAGCCGCGTCAGGCTGGTACATGTCTCAAAAGCTCCTTCCCCAATATTCGTCAGACTGGATGAAAATGTAAGCTCCTGCAGATTTCTGCAATCTTCAAACGCAAACTTTCCGATATCCGTCACACTATCCGGCATTTCAAACTGTTCCAGACTGGTACAGCCCCAGAACGCCCAGCCCTCAATCGCAGAAAGACTGGATAAAATGGAAACCTCTGACAGACTGGTACAGCCCATAAACGTATGTTCCTTTATCGTCGTTACAGCTGCCGGTATGGTAACACTGCGCAGCTGCTTACAATATACAAACGCATATTTTCCAATATCTGTGACTGTCGCAGGAATCACAAGCTCTGCCAGGCTTTCGCAGTTTTCAAACGCATATTCCCCGATCGTCTCCAGATCCGACGGCAGCGTGACCTCTTCCAGACTTTTACACTGCGTAAAAGCCTGATTGCCGATCGAAAGCATGCCGCGTTCCGGCATCGTCACCTTTTTTAAATTTTCACAAAACTGAAACGCATATGTTCCAATCGCTGTCACACCGGATGGAATCGTAACTTCTTCGACCGAAGTCCGTGCAAACGCCATGTCGCCTATCTTTGTGACCTGTTTTCCGTCCAGCGTCTGCGGAATCGTAACCATCTTCCCAGATCCTGTATACGCTGTAACTGAAACCGTCGTATCCGTCAGCTTTTCATATTCATAATCACCGGAAACCGCGGCCTGTACTTTTTTCGTTCCGGCGGGACATACATACATGCCTGCTGCCATACAGACGCTTAAAATCACTGCCAGAAATTTTCTGGCTCTCTTCATACCCTGTTCCTCCCCTCCAAAGCCGCTCAGGCTGTCAGCTCTTTACCTTCACACTTTTCACTGTACTGTATGCTCCATAGATCCGGTTTCAGAAATCATCCGGTTTCAGAAATCATCAGCTCTCAGCCTTCACGCTCTTTTTAGATTTAGAAATCATCAGCTCTTCACTTTCACGCTCTTTCCAGAACTATATGCCCCATAAATTTTATTTTTCATCGAATCCAGACAATATGCCCGCACTCTGACATAGTATTTCTTTTGGGCTTTCAGACCTGTAAGCGTCTTTGTTTTTGCCGCTGCTCCGGCCATCTTCTTTTTGGCAGACGCAAAGTTCTGACTGGACGAGTACCCGATCTCATAGCCTGCCGCACCTTTTACATGCTGGATGCCGACCTGTATCTGGCCTTTTTTCTTAGATTTCAGCGCCGGTGCCGCTGGCTTTGCCGGAGCTTCGGCTTTTGTCCATCTTGCGTACAGTGTCGCGGCTTCTGTCAGCGGTTTGTCTCCGGTGATGCGCTCCCCGCCGTTTAGCTGCGTATACCAGCCGTCAAACAGATAATCTTTCCGCTGTACTTTTGGCATGATGCCCGGGACGTCGTCTTTTAACAGCGTCATCGTTTTCCGGCTCAGATTCGTGCCGCCGTTTGTCTGGAACTGCAGCACGTAGTGCAGATTTACCACAACCGGCTGTTTCTCCTGTTCCACAGGAGCGGATGTTCCGCCGCCGTACCAGCCGGAGCTGCTGCCCGGGCCGCCGGAAACATACTTTTCCTCTGCAACGTCAATCACGCAGTACTGTTTCAGAAAGCTGCCATCTTTTGTTGACACTGTTACGGTCGCCCGTCCGGCCCCAACTGCCGTTACGAGTCCGTTATGATCCACCCTTACAACCGATTCCCGGTCTGTTGTCCACTTTAACGCAGGATTACTGGCATCCAGCGGAAACAGACTGGCATTCAGCTGGGTGACTTTATTCTGACCTATCACTGTCTCTTTCTCACTCAGCGTCAGGCTCTGAATCTGTTTAAATAAAGTCTGCAGGGTATCCTGATCCGCATAAAACATCTTCCCGTCAGAACCCACAGCCCGTACGGAGAAAGTTGAGAAAAAAGACAGCGAAAGGACGGATTGCTTATTTT
>CANTHI010000134.1 GCA_947653505.1 uncultured Eubacterium sp. | reverse complement strand
GAAAAACAGGCAGATGAATAGTTTTGTGGTGTTTGCACAGAAGCTTCCAGATATAACAGATCAGACATAACATTCCAGTATGAAGAGTTCCTTTACAGTTCACAATAAAAGAACAATAGGGAACTGTCATAGTGGCGACAGATATATAGATTTCGGTTTCCTGAGGATGTATCAAAGTGCAGAAAGAAGGAAGAGACAAAAGGAGTATGAAAAAAGAAATATCAGAGCTTTTAAAAAAGATGGATATCCATGACGTAGAGACGCAGATGGCATTCAGGTGCGCACCTTTTCTCACGGGGCTGAAAACATCAAATCTGCTGATTGTGGACAGGGAACAGAAGCCGGAAGTACGGTGTCTGCTGGATGGCACAGGCGCTGACTGGTTTCTGCTTTATGAAGGGGAAGCAAAAGCAGTACTGCTGTTGTATGAAAAAAAACGTCTCGGTGCTTATCTGAAAGGGAAGGAGGTCAGGAGACTCCTCAGACAGCAGGGATATACGCAGCATTCCTGTGAGGGACTGCTTGAAAGCTTTGCGGGACGGTATCGGGCCTTTATGCTTGGAAATGGGCCGTTTCCGCATGAAATAGGTATATTTTTAGGTTATCCGCCGGAGGATGTGGCGGGATTTATGAAAAATAAAGGCAGTAACTGTCTGTATGCGGGAGATTGGAAGGTGTACGGGCATGCGCCGGAAAAAATATGTTTATTCCAAAAATTTGACAGGGCGAAAGAAGTACTGCTGCGGCTGCTGGCGGACGGAGTGCCGATGGCAGAGATTTTAAGGTATGGAAGGATAAAAATAGCAGATACTATATCCTGATATGCCGGTCCCGGAATACTGGACGGTGAAAAACAGACGGATCATCAGGAGGGGATGACGATGATGGATATTCATCAGACAGCCAGAGACATATTAGACCATGTCGGTGGAAAAGAAAATATAAAAGATGTTACCCATTGCTTTACGAGAATCCGGTTTGTATTAAAGGACGAATCGAAAGCAGACCGGAAGGCTGTAGAGCAGATAGAAGGTGTCATTCAGGTTGTGATATCCGGTGGGCAGTTTCAGGTTGTACTTGGCCCGAAGGTGGCTGCCGTGTACGATGCGATGCAGGCTGTGCCTGGCCCGAAGGTGACTGCCGTGTACGATGCGATGCAGGCTGTGCCTGAACCGGAAACCTGTAGGGAACACACAATGGAAAATGATTCTGAAAACTGGCTTAATAAAATCCTGCAGACTGTTTCCAAAGTGTTTACGCCGCTGATTCCTGCCATTGCCGCATCCGGCCTGCTAAAGGGGCTTCTGACTGCGGCAAGGCTTGTGGCTGCCAGCAGGGGAACTGACATTACTGTCAATGATTCCTATGTGCTGCTTCTGGCTGCCAGCCAGATTATTTTTTATTTCATGCCGGTTTTTCTTGGATATACAGCAGCGAAGGCAATGAAGTGCAATGAAATTGTAGCGATGCTGCTTGGCGGGTTTTTGTGTTATCCGCAGCTGGATGAGATACTTTCGGATGTTTCAGCAGATACAAGGATTTTTGGATTACCGGTGATCAAAGGGGCGTGGACGATTGGAGAATCTACCAGAGTGTTCAGCTATACAGAATCGGTAGTTCCGATTCTGCTTGTTGTATTTGTGCTGATGCATCTGGAAAAACTGCTTACGAAAATGATACCGCAGATTCTGCAGATGATTCTGGTGCCGGGACTTTCCGTAATCATCCTGGTTCCCCTGACACTCAGCCTGCTGGGGCCTGCCGGCATCTGGGTGGGCAATGGGATACAGACTGCATATGATGTGCTGCTGGGCTTTCATACTGCCATTGGCGGCGCGGTGATCGGCGGCTTATGGGGTGTTCTCGTCATTTTTGGCGCACACCGTGCGCTGCTTCCGGTGGGGCTTAATGACGTGGCGGTCAGTGGAAAACAGAATCTGCTGGCATTTGCCGGTGCAGCCAACTTTTCACAGGGCGGTGCGGCACTGGGGGTTATGCTCAAATCTAAAAATCAGGAACTAAAAAGCGTAGCGGCATCCGCGGTCATTCCGGCTGTTCTGGCAGGGATTACAGAACCGGCGATTTATGGCTGCAACCTGCGCCTGAAAAAACCGATGACCTGTGCAGCTGTCTGCGGTGCAATCGGAGGCGGCATTATGGGACTGGGAGGGGTCTACGGGGATTCTTTTGCGAACAATGGGATACTGACGGTCTTTACCTATGCAGCATTTGGCAGAAAGGCGTTTTTGTTTTATCTGGCAGGCTGCCTGATAGCCTTTGCTGGCAGTGCGGTACTGACTTATCTTGTCGGCTTTGAGGATGTGAAGCATAATCATGAAAGATAAAAAAAGGGGGCACAATTAAGATGAAAGACAGATTTCCGTCAGATTTTTTATGGGGAGCGTCTTCTTCCGCGTTTCAGATCGAAGGTGGATGGGATGAAGATGGAAAAGGGATGACAGTAGCAGATTTTAATTCCTTCAGGCATCCGGCAAAGCAGGCCGACACCAGGGTCGCCAGTGATTTTTATCATCACTGGAAGGAAGATATCGCACTGATGAAAGAACTGGGCTTACAGATTTACCGCTTTTCACTGTCATGGGCAAGGATCATTCCGGATGGAGATGGTGAGGTAAATCAGGCAGGGATTGATTTTTACAGTCAGATCATTGACGAACTGATCCAAAACGGGATACAGCCTTTTGTCACTCTGTATCATTTCGACCTGCCATATGCGCTGGTGGAAAAATACAATGGCTGGGAGGACAGGCGCTGTGTATCCGCGTTTAGACGTTATGCCAGCCTTTGCTTTAACAAATTTGGAGACAGGGTAAAATACTGGCAGACCATAAACGAACAGAATCTGATGATCCGTGTCGATGAGCGTATGAATATATATGAAACGGATGCATGGAAGGCAGATAAGATCCGTGCACAAATGGACTACCATATGTTTCTTGCACATGCCCTTGCGACCAGAGCATGTCATGAGATGGTAAAAGATGGGAAATGCGGACCAGCGGTTTCCGCTTCTTGTACGTATCCGCTGACAAACAAACCGGAAGACGTATGGGCGGCAAGGATGAATGACTGTATGAAGGCAGGATATTGTCTGGATATGTATTATTATGGCAGATATCCGGGATATTACATGCGCTATCTGAAAGAACGTGATGTTGTACCAGTTATGCAGGAAGGAGACGGAGAGATTCTAAAAGCAGCAAGGATGGACTACATTGCTGTGAATTATTACCGGACCCTTTGCGCAGGCTATCTGCCGGCAGACAAAGAGCATCCGGCCGGAATGCGCGTGTTCCGTGGGAACGAAGTGGATTTTGACCAGTATGGCTATTGCAGGGACGAAAAGAACGAAAACCTGAAAACAAGCGAATATGGGGCACAGATTGATCCGATGGGACTGCGGATCGTACTGAATGACTATTACAGCAGATACCATCTGCCTTTGATCATTACAGAAAATGGCCTTGGAACGGCAGACCAGCTGACAGACGACGGAAAAGTACATGATGCATACCGGACAGACTATATCAGAAAGCATCTGCAGGCATGTGCACTGGCACTGGAGGATGGTGTAGAGCTGGCTGGATATTCCCCGTGGTCTTTTATGGACCTTTTAAGCTCCCATCAGGGGTTCCGGAAACGCTACGGATTTGTATATGTGAATCGGGGAGAAACAGATCTGAAAGACTTAAAAAGAATCCGGAAAGACAGCTTTTACTGGTATCAGAATGTGATACGTACAAATGGAAAAGAGCTGTAGGTGTTTTTGTTTCTTTGCAACAGTTCAGACAGGCTGACCTGTTACATTTCTTTTCTTTCTGATTGTATTATACTACAAAAACGCCGGAAATTCAAGACTTGTAAGTATTTTTCATACGCATTATACTCATACCATGCCGGAAATGGTGTTGTGTACTGGCTATGCGGACGCCGGATGGAAGGCGCTGGCCTGCCTGTTCCGACAACATCAGAGTAAAATCCGGCTTTGGAGAATGGAGGAGTTGCGTATGGATGAAAACTGGCTGGAGCTGCTCAGTCAGAAAACCTGGCTGAAAAAGGTGCAGGAAACAAACGGGTATACAGAAAAATTCGGACTGATATTATCCGAAGAAGATACAAAACTGCTGTACGCAGAGCGGATGCATGTGTTAAAAACACAGCAGAGGGCAGAGTTTGGACAGGGGATACTGCCGCAGATTATCTATACATTCTGTGATTCTGATTTTATCTCGCAGAGTGGTTATGTAGAGGCGCTTGTGCGGCTGCAGGAGATTTTTTATCTTTATAAAAATGAAATGCTGGATGAGATTACGGATGATGAACTGCTGCAGTTTATGAAGGAGCAGTTTGAGACGGTCTGCTATGGTGATTTTGAATATCTGGAAGGAACCTGTCTGGATATCTTTGCGCAGGCGGTACGGGCCGGTTATCGGGGATATCAAAAGACGCAGGGAAAAGGAGAGTTTGTGCAGTTTGATATTGTCAAAAGATGGGACAGACAGCTGTATCTGGATGCGTTAAAAGAACTTTGCTGGAGGTAAACTTTGCCGGAGGTAGCGTAAGGATGGATAAGCGTTTGAAAAAGAATATGACAGACAGTGCAGAAAACCATATGGAAGAGCTCCTGCCGCTGGTGGCGCAGCTGGCACAAAGCTATACAGGTTATGAAAGCACATCTGTCACGTATGAAAAAGCACAGATGTTTATGGAAGCGGTATGCTATTGCCTGGAAGAGTATGAGCATTCCGCTACGGGAGGAAGTGTCAGGAGGGATATTTCCATACGGGAAAAATATGAGCTTGGATATCAGCTTGTGACTGAAAAGGCAAAAAAGACGGCCGTGCTTATGAATGAGCTGGCACAAGGATTTGAGGATTATGGAGTCCGTTGTCTGTACGATACGGTGTGCGTTGCGGTGCCGGAGTTTTTAAAGTGGTATGATGCCAGATTTTGTCCGCAGGAGACGATGATAACACTGGATTATCCGCTTCTTGATGACATGGGATGTCCGGATGCGAAAGGCGTGGATGCAGTATACGGGTATATGCTGGGGATACAGGCCGAACAGAGGTTTCTGCGCAGATTTGATACAGACTATGTCCTGGAGGTACTGATGCTTTATGACGCAGAGTACCGGGAGATGATGGATAATATTTGCGCAATTATGCTGGCAGATATGATCGGGCATTCCATACTGCAAAAGCCATTTGACCAGCCGGGATTTCAGAGGGCAGAATATCGGAAGCTGTCAGAATGTTTTTCGGGAAAATCTGCAGATGCGCTTGCAGGTATGTTCCGTCAGCTGACCAGACAGATCGTCCGTCAGTATTATGAAGCGGATGAAGCTGTTGCTTCTTATCTTTGTGCAGGGATACAAAACCTGGCAGTCCGGACCGGACATGCGGTGCGCCAGGGGCATCTGGAGCAGGTATTTGTCCGGAAAGAAAGTCGGAAGATACATATGTAGCATAAAACTATATCATATTAAAGTACTATGAAATGAAAATTGTACCTGAATAAATACATTGACTTTTTGGCCAATTGCCGCTAAAATAAAGAAAATCAGCGTCCTTCACCATCTGGTGAAGGACTTTTGAATATTACGTAAAGGAGGAAACTGCAATGATTATTCGCAGGGCACAGGAAAAGGATATGGACGGGATTAACAGACTGCTGCGGCAGGTGCTGATGATCCACCATGAGGGGCGTCCGGATCTCTTTCAGGGAAATAACCAGAAGAAGTATACAGACGAACAGCTGCGTCATATGATTCACGACGACGCTGTCCTCATTCTGACAGCGGCAGATGAACAGGACGGGATACTCGGATATGCGTTCTGTATATGGAAACAGCTGGTAAACGACAATATTTTAACAGATATTAAAACATTATATATTGATGATCTGTGCGTAGATGAAAAGATACGCGGACAGCAGATAGGCAGACAGCTTTATGAGGAAGTGCTCCGGCATGCCAGAGAGGCCGGATGCTATAATGTGACATTAAACGTATGGGCATGCAATGAGCCGGCCCTGCGCTTTTATGAAAAATGCGGATTAAAGCCGCAGAAAATAGGGATGGAAGTCATTCTGTAGAAGTCATTCTGCAGGATGCAGGACTGTAAGATCCGGTCAGGGGATAATGTAATCACAGAGAATACCGGAATTATATAATATCAGAATCATAGAGGATGCCGGAATCATATGTGTTACAGATCATATAACACAGACTGCCTGATGGAAGTCAGCCAGCCTGCGTTGTGTTGGTATGATTTCCTATTTTTTAAATCCGGCCCGTTTGCGCTGGGTTGGATCCAGAATACGCTTACGGATTCTGAGGCTTTGCGGAGTAACCTCCAAAAGCTCGTCGGTATCGATAAAGTCCAGCGCCTGCTCCAGACTTAAAATGCGCGGCGGTGTGAGTGTGAGCGCTTCATCCGCGCTGGAAGAGCGGGTATTGGTCAGATGCTTTTTTTTGCAGACATTCAGCTCGATATCTTCCGGCTTTGCGCACTGGCCGACGACCATGCCGGAATATACTTTTTCCCCGGCTCCGATAAAGAGCTGGCCGCGCTCCTGTGCACTGAACAGGCCGTATGCGACTGAAACACCAGTTTCAAATGCGATCAGGGAACCCTGCTTCCGGTACTGGATATCGCCGCGGTAAGCGTCGTAACCGTCAAAAATCGTATTGATAATACCGTTGCCCTTAGTATCGGTCAGAAAGTCACCGCGATACCCGATCAGGCCGCGTGATGGAATACGAAATTCGATCCGGGTATAGCCGCCGGCGATGGAATGCATGTTCTGCATTTCGCCTTTCCGCTGGCAGAGCTTGTCGATGACAGCTCCGGTAAATTCATCCGGAACGTCTACATAGGCGATTTCCATCGGTTCCGTCTTTTTGCCGTTTTCATCTGTCCGGTACAGGACTTCGGCTTTGCTGACAGCAAATTCGTAGCCTTCCCGGCGCATATGCTCGATCAGGACAGACAGATGCAGTTCTCCGCGGCCGGATACTTTAAAGACATCGGTATCTTCTGTCTCTTCCACCCGCAGGCTGATGTCTGTATTCAGCTCGCGGAACAGACGGTCGCGCAGATGACGGGAAGTGATATACTTTCCTTCCTGTCCGGCAAGAGGACTGTCGTTTACGATAAAATTCATCGAAATCGTCGGTTCCGAGATTTTCTGGAACGGGATGGCGACAGGATCTTCCGGTGCGCAGATGGTATCTCCGATATGGATATCCGCAATGCCGGAAATCGCAACGATAGACCCGATATCAGCCTGTCTGACATCGACTTTGTTTAAGCCGTCAAATTCATACAGCTTGCTGATTTTTACTTTTTTACGCTTGTCAGGATCATGGTGGTTTACGACGACAGCCTCCTGATTGATGGTAAGGCATCCGTTATCTACCTTGCCGATACCGATGCGTCCGACATATTCGTTGTAATCAATCGTACTGATTAATACCTGTGTATTGGCATCCGGATCACCTTCCGGGGCAGGAATATAGTCAATGATGGTTTCGAACAGTGCGGTCATGTCCTTATGTTCGTCCTTTAAGTCCGCGACTGCGTAGCCTTCTTTGGCGGAAGCATAGATAAACGGGCAGTCCAGCTGCTCGTCTGAGGCATCCAGATCCATAAACAGCTCGAGCACCTCGTCAATGACTTCATCCGGACGGGCTTCGGGACGGTCGATTTTGTTAATGCATACGATGACCGGCAGCTTCAGATCCAGAGCTTTCATCAGTACGAATTTGGTCTGCGGCATGGCGCCTTCAAATGCGTCCACGACAAGCACGACACCATTGACCATTTTCAGGACACGTTCCACTTCGCCGCCAAAATCCGCGTGTCCGGGCGTGTCGATAATATTAATTTTTACATCTTTATAAAAAACTGCTGTATTTTTGGACAGGATGGTAATACCGCGCTCGCGTTCGATATCGTTCGAATCCATGACGCGCTCCTGTACTTCCTGATTTGCGCGGAATACGCCGCTTTGCTTTAACAGCTCGTCCACGAGGGTAGTTTTGCCGTGGTCGACATGGGCGATGATTGCAATATTACGGATCGTATCTCTTGTGATTTTCATGAGAAAAACCTTCTTTCTTAGTCGGAAAATTACTTATTTTTTTTATTTGCATTTTATAGATGACGTATTCGTATTTTTCGATTATAATAGACTTATCATCCGCAATGCCGTCCCGCCCATTTTAACACATTTCAGGTGTAGTGCAAGAAAATTTTTGACAGGCGCGTTTATTTTTGGCGATATGACAAAAAAAACGGAAAGAGAAAAGCGAAATATAGAAATGTTTTCGATTTTTTTGGAACCGGCAGGTTGTCGACATGAAATGAGATGTTTTTTAGGAGCGTCATGATAAATTCTGTCTTGTCAAAAAGAGACCGCGCCAGGTTCTAAATGCGGCGGAAGAAGAATACAGTAGTAGTAGCTTAAATCAGTCCGGCATGCAGGACTGATATAGTACCGCCTGACAGCATCCAGCTGTCACGTTTGAAAAGAGGAAGGAGAAAAATTCATGGCAGATAAAATATTTGAAAACAATCAGGTGACAATAGCGGGCAAAATCG